>CAIPFK010000153.1 GCA_903864315.1 uncultured Burkholderiales bacterium
GTGTATCAAATCAACGAGCACCAAGCTTTGGTGGCGACCACCGATTTCTTCATGCCCATCGTGGACGACCCGTTTGAGTTTGGTCGCATCGCAGCAACCAATGCCCTGAGCGACGTCTACGCCATGGGAGGACAGCCCATTTTGGCCTTGGCCATTGTGGCCATGCCAGTGAACACCTTGGATGCACAAACCATTGCTGACATTTTGCGCGGGGGCCAATCGGTGTGCCAAGACGCTGGCGTGGTCTTGGCCGGAGGGCACACCATCGACTGCGTTGAGCCCATTTATGGACTGGTGGCTTTGGGTCTCGTGGACCCACAATATTTGAAAAAAAATTCGCAATCCAAACCCGGTGACTGTTTGATTTTGGGCAAACCCTTGGGAGTGGGTGTGATGTCTGCCGCTTTGAAGAAAAATCAACTCAGCCCCGAGGCCTATGCGCACATGATTGCTGCCGCAACGCAACTCAACCGCCCAGGCTCAGCGCTTGCCAAAATGCCCTGTGTGCACGCTTTGACCGATGTCACAGGCTTTGGTTTGCTGGGCCACGCACTCGAAATGGCCAAAGGCTCGAACCTTCAACTGCAACTTGACTGGTCCTCCATCCCCCTTCTTCATGAAGTTCAAGCCTTGATTGAGGCGGGTTGCGTCACAGGTGCCTCGGGCAGGAACTGGGCGAGCTATGGAGCTCACATTGAGCTTGCCAAGGGCCTGCCGGTTTGGGCACAAGACCTCTTGACCGACCCACAAACCAGCGGGGGTCTACTCGTGAGTTGCGCCCCAGGCAGCGAAATCGAGGTCCTCCAACTCTTTGAAGCCTCAGGCTTTCACGAGGCCTGCGTGATTGGCCACGTCCAGGAAAAACCCAACAACAGCGCCTGGGTGCAGGTTCGTTGATTGCAGCCATGAATGGCAAAGGACCCCATGTCTTGGGCCTCACCCGACTTTGAGACAAAAGCTTAATGCGAATAATTCTCATTTAATGTAAAATATGGGCATGGATTCATTTCATTCTTTAGCAAGACTGTCCAAGCATGAAAAAGCTTGGGTCAAGACCTTGCGTCCCATGGAGTCGCAAAATATGTTGGCCAGGCAACTGGAGGACATTGGATTTGTGCCGGGTGAGCAAGTGCAAGTCTTGAGCAAAGCTTGGATTGGCGGAGATCCCATGGTGGTGAGGGTTGGACAATCGACCTTTGCCCTTCGCCAAGCCGAAGCGCAGTTGGTCGAAGTCACCCAGGAGCCATGAGGTGCAAACCGCCACCTTGCATTTTGTGGACAACTCCCCGTTGGTGGCACTCATTGGCAACCCCAATTGCGGTAAAACCGCCATCTTCAACGCCTTGACCGGTAGCCACCAAAAGGTGGCCAACTACGCTGGCGTGACCGTGGAGAGAAAAGAGGGCAAGCTCACGTTGGGCGAACCGGGCAAAAACCTGAGGATTTTGGACTTGCCCGGGGCCTACAGCCTGTACCCCAGGTCGCTCGATGAGCGTGTCACCCACGATGTGCTCAAAGGTTTGGCGGCTGGTGAAAAACGCCCCGATTTGGCCGTCTGTGTGGTCGACGCCACCAACCTCAGGCGCACCTTGAAACTGGCCCTGGCTGTTCAGCGCTTGGGCCTGCCGTGTGTCTTGGCCTTGAACATGAGTGACTTGGCACAAAAACGAGGCCTGCGCATCGACCCTCAAGCGCTCGCCCACGCTTTGGGCATGCCCGTCATTCCAACGGTGGGCATTCAAGCCCACGGCGTTGAACCCCTCAAAGCCCACCTAGTCGAAGCCTTTGCGAGTGCACGCGCGCGCGCCCCAACGCCCCCGCCCCTGGCGGCCGATGGAGATGCCCCAGACAGCCAAGACGTCCAACGTATCCAAAGCATTCTTCATGACTTGGGACTCGATCAGATCCAGCCCGACACCTTGAGTGAGCAAATTGACCGCTGGGTATTGCACCCATTGTGGGGACCACTCCTGTTGGCCTTGGTGCTGTTTGTGGTATTTCAAGCCGTTTTTGCCCTGGCCATCACACCCATGGCCTTGATCAAAGACGCCAGTGTGGCGTTGGGCAACTTGCTGGGCGGCATGATCGGCTCCGAGCTGCTCAGAAGTCTGTTGGTCGATGGACTCATCGCGGGTGTGGGTGGGGTGCTGGTCTTTTTGCCGCAAATTTTGATCTTGTTTTTTTTCATCCTGATCCTCGAAGAATCGGGCTATTTGCCCCGTGCGGCCTATTTACTGGACAAACTGATGGGCAGCGTTGGGCTCTCCGGCAGATCCTTCATCCCCCTCTTGTCGAGTTTTGCCTGCGCCATTCCTGGCATCATGGCCGCGCGCACCATCTCCAACAGCCGAGACCGCTGGGTGACCATCATGATTGCGCCCTTGATGACGTGCTCAGCGCGTTTGCCGGTTTACACCTTGCTCATCTCAGCGTTCATCCCCGACACCTTGGTCGCAGGCACACTGTCCTTGCGTGGTTTGGTTTTGTTCTTGCTTTATGTGATGGGCATCTTGGGGGCGATGGGCGTGGCGTGGCTGCTCAAACGATTCACCCGCGAAGGCGGCCTCTCTCGCCCCCTCATGATGGAGCTGCCCTCTTACCATTGGCCCACCTTGAACAATATCGCCATCGGTTTGTGGCAACGCGCCAAGATCTTCCTCAGCCGCGTGGGTGGCGTGATCCTGTTGTTGACCTTGTTGCTGTGGTTTTTAGCAAGTTTTCCCCGACCAGATGAGCACTTCCAAGGTCTGCCCATTGAGGCGAGTTTTGCTGGGCTTTTGGGGCATGCATTGGCACACATTTTTACCCCCATTGGTTTTAACTGGCAAATCAGCATTGCCCTGATCCCTGGCATGGCCGCTCGCGAGGTGGTGGTGAGTGCGCTCGGAACAGTCTACGCCTTGTCTTCTCAAGCCAGCGACGTCTCGAGCACCTTGGGTCCCATGTTGACTCAATCTTGGAGCTTGGCGAGTGCTTTGTCACTGATGGTCTGGTTTGTGTTTGCCCCTCAGTGCCTCTCCACCATTGCAACAGTCAGGCGAGAGACCCATGGTTGGCGCATGCCCTTGATCATGCTATCCTACCTTTTTGTGTTGGCGTATGCAGCGAGCTTCATCACCTACCGGTTGGCTCTATTTCTGGGCCTAGGGGTGATGGTCTGAGCGCTTGAGGAATTGACCATGTTCAAGGAGTGCAACCATGATCAAGCATTTGTGTCGACAAGTGGCGCTGCTGTGTCTACTTCATTGGATGGGACTGCAGTGCGCCATGGCCATTGAAGAGCCGTCTTACAAAACCTTGGTGCAAGAAGGCCGCATGGAAGTGAGGCTCTATGACGCACGCTTGAGCGCCGTGACACGCCTCAACGGTGACATGGACCAAGCCTCCAATCAGGGATTTCGACGCATTGCGGACTTTATTTTCCGCAGCAACACCACCGCCAACGCGAGCAACCCAGCCTCAGGGGCTCATGCAGAAAAAATCGCAATGACCGCCCCCGTCATAGTTCAGCCCCAAGGGCTCAAGGACACCCAGGCAGAGTACAAGAGTTCAGAAAACTGGGCCGTTGAATTCGTCATGCCCAAAGAGTACACCTTGGAGAGTTTGCCCAAACCCCTCAATCCTCAAGTGGAAATCACGGTGGTCCCCGCCAAGACCTACGCTGCATTGACCTACACGGGATTTAACACGCAGTCCAGGGTACAACAAGAAATTGATGCGCTCACAGCTTGGATCCAAACCAAAGGCTGGAGCATCGTGGGGGCGGCCCAACTCGCTCGATACGATCCGCCTTGGACTTTGCCGTTTTGGCGCAGAAATGAGATATGGATTGAACTGAAGCCTTTGCCCTGAATGCCGGCGCAGCTTTGCACTCACTCAAGCTCTCCCTGGGGGAGCCCAAGGAGCGCCTGAACCCCAACAAAACCCATTGACTGGGCTGTCAGCGCACCGTTTGGGGACCGTAAAAATAGAGCGGTAAAGCGTCGACGATTTGCGGAAATACACACAGCAAGAGCACCGCAAACATGATCAAAAAGACAAATGGAATGGTGCCCCACACCACGTCAATCAAATCGATATCGGGGGCAATTTTATTGATCACAAAAATATTCAGTCCCACCGGTGGATGGATGAGCCCCATCTCCATGATCACCGACATCACCACGCCAAACCAAATCAGATCAAAGCCTTGAGCACGCAATGGAGGCAAAATGATGGGAGCCGTCATCAAAATAATACTCACTGGGGGCAAGAAAAATCCCAGCACCACCACCATGAGGGCCACGGCCAAAAAGAGCGTCCATTTACCCAAATGCAGGCCCACAATCCATTCTGCTGTGCTTTGGCTGATGTGCAAATAGCTCATCACATAAGAGTAAAGAAGCGACATGCCAATGATCATCATGAGCATCGTGGCCTCCGAGAGCGAGCTCAAGAAGATGGGCTTCAAATCCGAGAGTCGCCATGCACCATAAACGACGGCGATGAGCATCAAGGCCAAGACCGCGCCCAAGCCGGCTGTTTCTGAAGGCGTCGCAAAGCCCCCATAAAGTGCAAACATGACACCCAGGAGCAACACCAAAAAAGGCAACACACGAGGAATGGCCGCAAATTTTTGCGCCAACGTGTAGTGATCAACTTGCAAGATCTGCGAGGCTGCACCGCCCGCATCGACCACGGCTTGGGCTTTCCTTTGCTCCCACTGAAAGCGAAAGACTCCGTACATGGCAAACATGACGACAAGCAAGATGCCTGGGCCAATGCCGGCTAAAAAGAGTCTCCCAAGAGACTGCTCCGCTGCCACGGCATACAAAATCAACGTCACGGAAGGTGGCAACAAAATTCCAAGTGTCCCCCCCGCGGCCACCAAGCCTGCGGCCAAGCGAGAGGAGTAACCTCGCTGCCTCATTTCAGGAATGGCTGAGCTGCCAATGGCCGAGCAAGTCGCGGCACTCGAGCCCGCCATGGCGGCAAATAAACCACAAGCGAGCGTCACCGCAATGCCAAGCCCACCGGGGATTTTACTCAGCCAGATGTGCATGGCCGAATACAAGTCTCGCCCAGCCTTTGATTTCCCAATGGCGGCCCCTTTCAAGATGAACAAGGGAATGGTGAGCAAGGTGATGCTGGCCATTTCCTCATATACATTTTGAGCAACGGTGTCGAGCGAAGCATGGGGCATGAAAAAATACATGAACACCGTGGCCACCGAGCCCAGAGCAAATGCAATGGGCATGCCCGAGAAAAGTACCAGGCATGTAGATGCCCCAAAGAGTAAACCGATTTGTAGAGTTGACATGAAATGACTCAGATTACGAAGACTTCAGTGCCTGAGCACTCACCACTTGAATGAATAACACCATGACCAATAAGCTCATGCCAACGGCCATGCTGCCGTACGGTATCCACAAAGGAGCCCCAAAAGCAGAACCTGAAATTTGATGATCTTCAATGGCTTCGAGCAATAAGCTCCAAGATTTCCAAGCAAAAAAACTGCAAAAAAGCATCGACATCACGTCACTGACCCAACGTCGAACCCGGTCCGCCCGAGGACCCATCACCGCTGACAAGGCTTGAATGGCAACATGGCCGCGTTGTTGTTGCACCCAAGCACACGACAAAAATGTCGCTCCAACCAACAAAAAGATGGTGACCTCATCTTGCCAATCGCTTGGAATTTTGAACAAATACCGAGCCGTGGCCTCCCAACTGAGCACACATGCGGCTATGCCTATGGCCAAAGAACCCAAGTAAGCGGTCAATTGATTCAAAAAATCCAGTGCCCTCAGCAACAAGGGGGCGTGTGCTTGGCTCAAAGGGTCATTGACGGGGTGATCTTGCATGGTCAATCTGCTTTAAGACACGGCTTGCGCCATTTTAAGAAAACGATCGCACTCGGGACTGCGATTGGAGAAATCCAACCAAGCGGACTTTTGCGCCATTTCGCGCCAACGATTGATGGTCGCATCATCCATGTCCGCGACTTTGGCGCCAGCTTTTTTGTAAATCACGGCCACGTCGATGTCGTCTTCTTTGGCCATTTTGGTCGCAAAGCTCTCGAGCTCCAAGCCCACTTCAACGATGGCCTTTTGCTGAGCAGCAGGCAAGGAGTCATACACAACCTTGGACATCAACAAAGGCTCGAACATGTACCAAAAGCTTCTCTTTTGTCCAGTGGTCAAGGCCTTGGAGATTTCCTCCAGACGAAATGAGATGAGTGAGGTCGACGAAGTCACGGCCGCATCCAATGAGCCGGTTTGCATGGCCGGGTAAATCTCATTGGAGGGAACGCTGGAGATGATGCCTCCAGCTTGTTTGAGCATCAGATCCATTTCACGGGATCCTCCACGGATTTTGAGGCCCCTCACATCCTCAGGGTTGACGATGGGCGTTGAACGGGACACCGTGCCCCCCGCTTGCCAAATCCACGTGATGATTTTGACGCCTTTGGCTTCAAGTAACTTCGTGAGCTCACGTCCGATTTCGGCTTTTTTCCAGGCAAAACCTTGCTCATAGGAGGTGACCATGCACGGCATCAATCCAATATTGACCTCTTGAACTTCACCCCCGGCATAGGCCAAGGGGTACAGGGTGAAATCGAGCGCTGCTTTTCTCACCGCTGAGAATTGGGCCACTGTCTTCATGAGTGAAGAGCCAGGATAGATCTCAAATTTCAACGCACCTGAAGTGCGTTTTTCCACATCCTGGGCGAACTTTCTGGCCAAGCGGTCCCTGAAGTCACCTTTGTCGATGGTGCCGCCGGGAAACTGATGAGAAATTTTTAATAATTTTTCCTCTGCTGCTTGGGCCAAGCCACTGGCGCCCAAGACACCGGAGGCGCACATGGCAGAAGCGGTTTGCAATAAAGTACGGCGTTGAATCATGAAAATTCTCCTTTTGATGAAACTGATGCAGTGAAGACTACATCAATGTGCGCGGGTTGAGTAGAGGGTGAAACACCATGGCGGATGAACCCAGTGAGCCTATTGAGACAGATCAATACGTCCACCCCAGAGATTTGGGCTTTTGAATTACAACTGCAACTGAATGGAATGAATTTGATCTCTTACCAAGCATGCACTTGATTGTCAGGGAACGATCCCTCTTTGACGGCGAGAACATAGGCTTTCATGGCCGAGAGAATACCGTCTTGACCCAGCATGAAATTTCGAACGAACTTGGGCATTTTACCCAAGTTCATCCCCAACATGTCGTGCATCACCAAAACCTGACCCGAAGTGCCTCCTCCAGCGCCGATGCCAATGGTTGCACACTTGGGCAACTCCTGTGTGATTTGGGTGGCCAACAACTGGGGGACCATCTCAAGGACCAACATGCTGGCCCCCGCCGCCTCGAGAGACTTGGCATGATCGAGCAAAATTTTGGCACTGTCTGCATCTTTGCCTTGCACACGGTAGCCGCCCAGCGCAAAGACCGTTTGCGGCGTGAGCCCCAAATGGGCGCACACAGGAATTCCGCGCTCGACCAAAAAGGCCACCGTCTCGCTCGTCCATCCGCCACCTTCGAGTTTCACCATGTGCGCGCCCGCTCTCATCAAAGCGCTTGCTGAGCGAATGGCCTGGTCACGGGATTCTTGATAAGTTCCAAAAGGAAGATCGGCAATCAACCAAGCGCCTCCTTGACTTCTTCTAAGACCCCGAGAGACGCACTGGGTGTGGTAACAAATATCCTCGAGGGTCACGCCAAGCGTGCTCTCACGCCCTTGACTGACCATCCCCAACGAGTCACCCACCAGCAAACAATCGACCCCGGCCACTTCCGCCATGGCGGCGAAGGTCGCATCGTAGGCGGTGAGCATGGTGATTTTTTCGCCACTGGCGTGCATTTGTGCCAAGCGTGGCAAATTGATGGCTTTTCGCTTGACCATGGGTGAGTCTGGCGGAAAAGAGCCGTAGGCGGAAAAATCTTTGGGTGAAATGGATTGGGTCACAGGTGGTTTGGTGAGTTTGGAAGGATTTTAGCAGTGCCATGAAAAAGCGGGCCCCTCTTTCGATGGGGCCCGCTTTTTCAATGCTCAGTCGACTGGGTTTGGGCCTTTGCGCAGCCAACTCGTTGAGAACTGCAACTCAAAGTCACAAACCACATTTCAATGGGGACGCAAAGCCCTGGACGCTTTGCGACCCCTGTCTCTTGCCCTTAAACCGTTTGAGCGGCTTTTTGGAAGCTGTCAATTTTGTCAAAGTTGAGGTACTTGTAGATATTGGCAGAATTTTGATTGATGACCCCCACATTGGTCAAATACTCTTCCCGCGTGGGGATGCGTCCAAGCTTGGAGCAAGTGGCGGCCAATTCTGCTGAGCCCAAATACACGAAGGTGTTTTTACCCAAACGATTGGGGAAGTTGCGGGTACTGGTCGACATGACCGTGGCACCTTCCTTCACCTGGGCTTGATTGCCCATGCACAAGGAGCATCCTGGCATCTCCATGCGAGCACCGGCCGCACCAAAGACACCGTAGTGGCCTTCTTCTGTGAGTTGGTCCTTGTCCATCTTGGTGGGCGGCGCCATCCAAAGCTTGACTGGAATGTCATGCAAGCCCTCCAAGAGTTTGGAGGCCGCTCTGAAGTGGCCGATGTTGGTCATGCATGAACCAATGAAGACTTCATCGATCTTGGAGCCAGCCACGTCGGACAATGTTTTTGCATCATCGGGATCGTTGGGGCAACACACGATTGGCTCGGTGATTTCAGACATATCGATCTCAATGACGGCCGTGTATTGCGCATCCGCATCGGCGCGCAACAATTGGGGATTGGCCAACCAATCTTCCATGGACTTGATGCGACGACGCAGTGTGCGTGCATCACTGTAGCCTTGAGCAATCAAATTTTTCAAGAGCACGATGTTACTGTGCAAATACTCGATCACGGGCTCTTTGGACAAATGCACGGTGCACCCAGCAGAACTGCGCTCTGCAGACGCATCAGCGAGCTCAAATGCTTGCTCGACTTTGAGCTCAGACAAGCCTTCGATCTCCAGAATTCGACCCGAGAACACATTTTTCTTGTTCTTTTTCTCAACAGTCAAATGACCTTGCTTGATGGCATACAAAGGAATGGCATGCACCAAGTCGCGCAAAGTCACACCAGGTTGCATCTTGCCTTTGAAACGCACTAGCACTGACTCGGGCATATCAAGGGGCATCACGCCCGTGGCAGCAGCAAATGCCACCAAGCCCGATCCTGCGGGAAAGCTCAAACCAATGGGGAAACGCGTGTGTGAGTCCCCACCGGTACCCACCGTATCGGGCAGCAACATGCGGTTGAGCCAAGAGTGAATGATGCCGTCGCCGGGCTTCAAGGAAACACCGCCACGCGTGCTCATGAAATCGGGCAACTCGTGCTGTGTCAGCACATCCACGGGCTTGGGATAGGCTGCGGTATGGCAAAACGACTGCATCACCAAGTCAGCACTAAAGCCCAAACACGCCAAGTCTTTCAATTCGTCACGGGTCATGGGGCCGGTGGTGTCTTGTGAGCCCACCGACATCATGCGAGGCTCACAATAAGTGCCGGGCAAAACGCCTTGACCTTCAGGCAAGCCACATGCGCGGCCAACAATCTTTTGCGCGAGCGTGAAGCCCGTGGTGACGGCCGCTGGCGGCGAGGGCAATCTGAATTGGGTGGATGCGGGCAGGCCCAACGCTTCACGCGCTTTGGCCGTGAGGGCACGGCCAATGATCAATGGAATACGGCCACCGGCACGGACTTCATCAAACAGCACATCGCTTTTATTGACAAATTCAGCAATGACTTTGCCGTCTTTGAGTGCTTTACCCTCAAAGGGAAGCAACTCAATCTCGTCGCCCATGTTCATTTGGCTGACATCGAGTTCAATGGGCAATGCACCAGCGTCTTCCATGGTGTTGTAAAAGATCGGAGCAATTTTGTTGCCCAAACACACACCACCAAACCGCTTATTGGGAACAAAGGGAATGTCTTCTCCAGTGAACCAAAGCACCGAATTGGTCGCTGATTTGCGGCTCGACCCCGTTCCCACCACGTCGCCCACATAGGCCACCAAATTGCCCCTGGCACGCAAATCTTCGATGAATTTGATGGGGCCGCGTTTGCCGTCTTCTTCAGGGGTGATGCCATCGCGCTTGTTTTTGAGCATGGCCAAGGCATGCAATGGGATGTCTGGACGGCTCCATGCATCGGGAGCAGGTGACAAGTCATCGGTGTTGGTCTCGCCAGTGACTTTAAAGACCGTGAGCTTGATACTCTTGGCCAGCTCAGGGCGACGGGTAAACCACTCTGCATCGGCCCAGGACTGGACGACTTCTTTGGCGTAAGCATTGCCATGATCGGCTTTTTCTTTGACATCATGGAATTGATCAAACATCAACAACGTGAATTTGAGCGCATTGGCCGCTTCTTGGGCCACGTGAGTGTCTTTGTCCTCCAACAGATCAATCAGGGGCGTGAGGTTATAGCCGCCCAACATCGTTCCCAGCAAGTGGGTTGCCGCTTGTCGCGTCAAGAGTGAGGTCACTTCAGTGCCTTTGGCCACTTGCGCCAAATAGGCGGCTTTGACCTTGGCGGCATCGTCCACACCAGCAGGTACCCGGTAGGTCATCAAGTTGACCAATTCGGCTTCTTCACCTTTGGGAGGGTTTTTAAAAAGGGCCACCAACTCAGCGGTTTGCTGAGCCGACAAGGGCAAGGGAGGAATTCCCAAGGCCAGTCTTTCACTGGCGAGTTCACGATAAGCTTTCAACATTTTGATCTCCTAGTTAACAACATTGATGGTGTATTGGGTCTCACCCTTGGGGGCCAGCAAATGCTGGGGAGGGTGAAGTTTTAAATTGTTGGCCTCTTGGACTTGAATGGGGCTTTGGCACTCATCGGCCAGACGTTGGCCAAGCTTGCTGCTCAAGAGCATGGATTTATTGGGCAGTTGGATCCATTTCAATCCGGCTTTGGTGTCTTCCAGCATGATGGCACCCGTTTGCGACACCATGGGCACCATGGTGTAAGAACGGCCCTTCAAAATCAAGGTGTACTGGGCCATTTCACCCGCGACTTGGCGCAAGTCAATCGACTGGCCCAACTCACAGGGAAAACGGCCTGTTTGAATTTGTGAGGCGATGGCCATCAAGGGGTCGGCGGTTCGGACTTGAAGGGGGCCAGAATTTTGGCTTTGCACGGTACTTTGCGAACCAAACTCTGGGCCAGGCACCACCACGTGGGTGACCGGCGTGACAGTGAAGACAGTCCCAGCATTGGCACGGCCGCCTTGTTGGCCGCTTGCAATACCGATCGCACCGTCGCTGGCTTTGTAGCTCAAAGAGGCGTTGGATGCAGGTGCCACCACCGCATTCGGGGCCTTGGCTGAGTCGGTCGCGGACTGCTGGCTGGCATCATAAGGTTTGGCCAAACCGAGCTCGTAGGCATTGGGGATGTGTGCGGCGTCGGCTGCCGCGACTGCACTGGGTTTCTTCGCCGTGGCGTGGGTCCGGGGCTTAGAACTTGGCTTGTCAGATGGGCTTGTATTTTTTTGAACGGCCTTTGAGGACTCGCCACCATCGAGTGAGCCCGGCAACACATGGGTGGGGATGGACAAAGGCGCCTCTGAGTGGGCCCCTTGCACACTCAACACAGCCGAAACGCTCAACGCCAAAGAACGACACCACGTCATCGCCACGGATCGATTGCTGGATATTGTCATGCCGCCATCCTGAGAGTGGAATCAAAAAAAACCATGACCTCTTGGGGCAAGACGCGAGCAGTGTCTCTGGCACGTTCAAGCACTTGCCAGTAATAACGAAAGCTGGCCCGATCATGCAAGCGGCCTTCATGGCGGATGGGGCCCCAATCGGCCGCCTTGGCGGCCAACAAAATAGCGCTGGCCTCGTGAATCGCATCTTGTGACGGTGACATGGCCTCAATGATGGGCTCAATTTGAGAAGGGTGAATGCTCCACATGCGGGTGTAGCCCAAACGCAAATGAGCGTCAGAGGCGCTCTTGGCAATGGCCACCAAGTCGTTGATCTCCGTGACCACCCCATGTGCTGGGGTCTTGCCGTGAGCGTGACATGCACTGGCAATTTCCAATTTGGCACGAACAATCAAAGGATGCTCAAATTGCCCCTTCATTGTCATGCCCGATGCTGGGATCGCACCGGCATGGGCTGACACAAAATCCATCAACCCAAAGCTCAAAGACTCCACACGGGGGTGAGCTGCAATGTCAAAGGCTTGGTGCACAGCCTGGGGGGACTCGATGAGCGCATGGATGGGCAAATGCGCAGCGCCCACTCGGTCCAATGCAAGAGCCACCCGTTGAATATCGGCCACCTGTTCGACTTTGGGGATCATCACATGGCTCATCATGGAGCCCACCTTGCCCACAATCAAGTCCACATCGTCTTCAAAATGCGGGTGATCGACCGCATGGATGCGTGCAGCCACTCGGGCTTTGGGGCTTCGTTTGGCGATCAACTCGCTCACCAACTGGGCATGATCTCGCTCGGCGCCGACTGTCGCACCGTCCTCACAATCCAAGGTGACATCAAAGACGCAAGCGCCCAAGTCCTCAATCATTTGAGTCTGCAAGAGCAAGCTCTTTTCCATGCGCGCGAGCACGCCACTGTAATGATCGCACACCGGCAGCCGCACACGTGCGGCTTGAGCGTCCAATAGCACGTCAGCGGGGCGACTCATGAAGCATTCAACCTGAAGGCGGGCATGGCGTTGGGTTCTTCCTTGGATTGAAACCTGTGACTCAGATCAAATGGGCCACACCGGCTTGTTCGTCTTGAAGCTCTTTGAGTGTTTTGTTGATGCAAGTCTGACTGAACTCGTCAATGGGCAAATTCTCGACCACATGGTATTTGCCACCCTCACATGTCACGGGAAAACCAAACATGGTGTCCTTGGGGATGCCATACCAACCGTTGGAAGGAATGCCCATGGTGACCCAGTGGCCATTCGTGCCCAGGGCCCAGTCACGCATGTGACCAATGGCCGCATTGGCTGCAGAAGCTGCAGAAGACAGTCCACGCGCATCGATGATGGCGGCACCGCGTTTGCCCACGGTGGGCAAGAACACATTGGCATTCCAATCTTGGTCATTGATCATGTCCTTGACCGGTTGGCCTGCAATCGTGGCAAAGCGATAGTCTGCGTACATGGTGGGGGAATGGTTGCCCCAAACGCACAATTTTTCGATGTCCCCCACAGCTTTGCCGGTTTTGAGGGCGACTTGGCTTGCAGCGCGGTTGTGATCCAAGCGCAGCATGGCGGTGAAGTGCTCACGTGGCAAATCGGGCGCACTCTTCATGGCAATGTAAGCGTTGGTGTTGGCCGGGTTACCCACCACCAAAACGCGGACATCTCTAGAGGCGCTGGCGTTCAAGGCTTTGCCCTGGGCGGTGAAGATTTGTGCATTCGCTGCCAATAAATCAGCGCGCTCCATGCCGGGACCGCGTGGACGAGCGCCCACGAGCAATGCGTAATCGGTGTCCTTGAAGGCCTGGGTGGGGTTGTCGTAAGCGTGCATATTGGCAAGCAAGGGGAAGGCACAATCTTCAAGTTCCATCATGACGCCCTTGAGGGCTTTTTGAGCCTTTTCATCGGGGATCTCCAAGAGTTGAAGAATCACCGGTTGGTCACGCCCAAGCATCTCACCCGAGGCAATGCGAAACAACAAAGCATATCCAATTTGACCGGCCGCTCCAGTCACCGCAACGTGCACAGGCTTTTTACTCATGAGATCACTCCAATTGATGAAAGAAATAAAACTGACGACATGTTTGTCTTAACCCTTGAGTGTAACGCCTAAAAAGCCCATTGGGTGGCTCTTATGTCTTATAGAAGACTGTGATTACAATACGATCACTCCAAAGTGCTGACTCCAGGTGAGCGAGCACCACTTCAACCCTAGATTGGCCCATCCCTATTGTCATGACGACCCACCTCATCCACACTGCCGACAAGGCCTTGCAGGCGACGCCTGGGGTGAGCCAAGCCACGGGGCGGGCCAATCCAGCACTCTCGCACTCAGCCACCAACAACCTCAAATCCAAGACAAAAGCCAGTCCCACCTCCATCCACACCGACCACCCAAAGGGCAGCGCGAAGTCCAGTCTCAACGCCCAAGCGCCATCATTGGATCCAACTCGGCCAGCAAACCCGACCCAACAAATCCCCGCCTTCAGTCCCCTTTATCAACAAATCAAAGCCTTGATCTTGCAAAGCTTGAGAGCAGGCGAGTGGCGCCCAGGTGAGCCCATCCCCAGTGAGAGCGATCTGGCAGCGCGCTATCAAGTCAGTCAGGGCACGGTTCGAAAAGCCATCGACGAGTTGTCCATGGAGAACTTGCTCATCAGAAAACAAGGCATTGGCACCTTTGTGGCCACCCATCACGAAGAGCAAGTTCAATACCGGTTCTTAAAATTGGTGCCCAACGAGCGCGTGCACCTCTCCAAACCCAATGTACCCCCAACGCGCCATATTTTGTGGTGCAAATCGGCCAAAGCCAGCGCCGAAGTGGCGCAAAACCTGGGATTGGCCAAAGGCGAGGCAGTGGTCCATATTCGACGAATTCTGTCATTTGACTCCAAGGCGACCATCTTGGAGGACCTGTTCTTGCCACATCACCCCTTTCAAGGCCTCAACGCCGATGAGCTCAGGCTCTATCCGGGACCGACTTACGCGCTTTTTGAAACCCGTTTTGGAGTCAGAATGGTTCGAGCGCAAGAGAAAATTCGCGCAATCAGCGCAAGCGCCAAAGACGCCGAGTTGCTTCAAGTCCCAGTTGGAGCGGCGTTGCTGAGCGTGCAACGTGTCTCATACACCTACCAAGACATCCCGATGGAGCTCAGAAAAGCGGTGTATTGCACCGATCGGCACCATTACCAAAACGAACTGAACTAATTCGAAAGAATTAAAAAAATACAAATTGACCATCATTTATTTTTATTTTTAGCCCTTTTGCGCCCCCATGAGCCCAATCGATATTGCATTGCAATAGAATTTTGAGTTCGTTGGGATTTGACTTTCAATTCCAGCAAAAAACGAGAAAGACCTTTTGTATGAACGACCTGACTAAAAAACGCCCCGTCTTTAGGAACATCAACGCCTTCAAAGACTTGCCCACCTACCGTTTGCCCGTGGCCGGTTGGGTGTCCATATTGCACCGCGTGAGTGGTGCCGTGATGTTCTTGCTGCTGCCCCTCATCATTTGGTTCTTTGATGTGTCTGTCACGTCAGAGATTTCTTTTTCGCGTTTTTCATCCGTCTTCCAAGTCGGTCTGGGCTTCATTCCAGCTTGGTTTGTCAAATTGGTGGTCTTGGGCTTGATTTGGTCATACCTGCACCACATGATTGCTGGCGTGAGACACCTTTACATGGACACACACCATGCCGTGGACAAGTCGTTTGGACACCAAAGCGCAGTGGTGACGCTGGCTTTGAGTTTGGGCCTCACGGTCATCTTAGGCGCCAAGTTGTTTGGCTTGTATTGAATCGGCTCGAGCCCCACAGCTAGAACACCCCCATTTTTCAGGAGAGTTAGACATGTCAGTCAATTACGGATCAAAACGCATCGTCGTGGGTGCCCATTACGGCTTGAGGGACTGGTTGGCACAACGCGTGACCGCCGCCCTCATGGCCCTTTTCACCTTGCTGGTTTTGGCACAGGTACTCCTCACCAAAGGCGACATTGGCTACGACAAGTGGTCTGGTATTTTCAGCAGCCAATGGATGAAGGCCATCACCTTCACCGTGATCTTGTCGCTGGCCTACCACGCTTGGGTCGGCATGAGAGACATCTGGATGGATTACGTCCAGCCTGTGGCCATTCGTTTGGTATTGCAAATTTTCACTCTGGTTTGGCTCATCGCTTGCATGGGCTGGGCAATTCAAGTTCTTTGGAGACTCTAAGTTATGACTTCAACACATTCAATGGTGCAGCGCAAATTTGACGTTGTCATTGTGGGCGCTGGCGGCTCCGGCATGCGCGCCTCCCTTCAACTCGCTCGTGCTGGACTCAATGTGGCCGTGCTCTCCAAAGTCTTTCCCACGCGCTCACACACCGTGGCGGCTCAAGGAGGCATTGGTGCGTCATTGGGCAATATGTCTGAAGACAATTGGCACTATCACTTTTACGACACCGTCAAGGGCTCCGATTGGCTTGGCGACCAAGACGCGATTGAATTCATGTGTCGCGAAGCGCCCCACGCAGTCTACGATTTGGAGCACATGGGCATGCCGTTTGACCGCAATCCGGACGGCACCATTTACCAGCGTCCCTTTGGTGGACACACGGCCAACTATGGCGAGAAGCCCGTTCAGCGCGCCTGTGCGGCGGCTGACCGCACGGGTCATGCCATGCTGCACACGCTTTACCAACAAAACGTCCAAGCCAAAACCAGCTTCTTTGTGGAGTGGATGGCGCTGGACATCATCCGCGATCAAGAAGGCGATGTGGTTGGCGTGACAGCGCTTGAAATGGAAACGGGTGAGATGTACATCCTCCAAGCCAAAACCGTTTTATTGGCCACTGGCGGTGCGGGTCGCATCTTCAAAGCCTCGACCAATGCGTTCATCAACACGGGTGACGGCTTGGGCATGGCCGCACGCGCAGGTATTCCATTGGAAGACATGGAGTTTTGGCAATTCCACCCCACGGGTGTTGCAGGTGCTGGGGTTTTGCTCACCGAAGGCTGCCGCGGTGAAGGCGCCATTTTGCTCAACTCCAACGGCGAGCGATTCATGGAGCGTTACGCGCCCACGCTCAAAGACTTGGCGCCCAGGGACTTTGTGTCTCGCTCGATGGACCAAGAGATCAAGGAAGGCCGCGGTTGTGGCCCCAATAAAGATTATGTGCTCTTGAAGCTCGATCACTTGGGTGCCGAGACCATCATGAAGCGATTGCCTTCTGTGTACGAAATTGGGCTCAATTTTGCCAACGTGGACATCACCAAAGAGGCCATCCCTGTGGTGCCCACCATCCACTATCAAATGGGTGGCATTCCCACCAACATCCATGGCCAAGTGGTGACCCAGACCAGCTCCAGCCACAACGAGCCAGTGCAAGGTCTTTACGCCGTGGGCGAGTGCTCTTGCGTCTCAGTGCATGGCGCCAACCGTTTGGGCACCAACTCCTTGCTCGACCTCTTGGTGTTTGGTCGCGCCGCGGGCAACCACATCATTGACTTTCACCGCAACACCAAAAACCACAAACCCTTGCCCAAGGATGCGGCGGACCTCACCCGCTCGCGCGTGGCCCGTTTGGAAGCCAACACCCATGGCGAGTACGCCCAAGTGGTGGCCGACGACATTCGCTCGGCCATGCAAGAGCATGCGGGTGTTTTCCGCACGCAAGCAGTCATGGACGAGGGAGTTCACAAAATTGCCGAGCTCAGAGAACGCACCCAGCACATCGGGCTCAAAGACCACTCCAAAGTGTTCAACACCGCTCGCATCGAGGCCTTGGAAGTTGACAACTTGATTGAATGCGCCCAGTCCACCATGGTCTCGGCGGCGGCTCGTCATGAGAGCCGTGGCGCCCATACCGTGGATGACTATGCGGACAGTCCAGCGCACCCCAACGGCAGAAATGACGAAGAGTGGCTCAAGCACAGCTTGTGGTACTCGGAGGGCAATCGTTTGAGCTACAAGCCCGTGAACATGAAGCCGCTCACTGTCGAGAGCATCGAGCTCAAGGTTCGCACCTTCTAAACTCATTGAATCAACCCCCTCAATTCTTCCCCCCATTGTCCCTTGGAGCACCTTATGCAAACCCGTACATTTCAGATTTACCGCTACGATCCAGACAAAGACGCCAAGCCCTACATGCAAACCATCCAAATTGAGCTCGATGGACACGAGCGCATGCTCTTGGATGTGCTGATGAAACTCAAAGAGCTAGACCCAAGCATCTCCTTTCGCCGCTCTTGCCGCGAAGGCGTTTGCGGCTCAGATGCCATGAACATCAATGGTAAAAATGGCTTGGCCTGTTTGACCAACATGCTCAGCTTGCCACAAACCATTGTGCTCAAGCCCTTGCCTGGACTGCCTGTGGTGCGCGACTTGATCGTGGACATGACGCAGTTTTTCAAGCAATACCATTCCATCAAGCCGTATTTGGTCAACGACACACTGCCCCCAGAAAAAGAGCGCTTGCAGTCGCCCGAAGAGCGCGATGAGCTCAATGGTCTTTACGAGTGCATTTTGTGCGCCAGTTGCTCCACGAGTTGTCCCTCATTTTGGTGGAATCCCGATAAATTTGTCGGCCCAGCGGGTCTATTGCAAGCCTATCGCTTCATCGCCGACAGCCGCGACCAAGCCACAGGCGAGCGTCTTGACAACCTTGAAGACCCGTACCGACTCTTTCGCTGCCACACCATCATGAATTGTGTGGACGTGTGTCCCAAAGGCTTGAACCCCACCCAAGCCATTGGCAAAATCAAAGAGTTGATGGTTCGCCGAGCCATTTAACTTAAATCACCACCACAGGTCACCCATATTCCATGAACGTGATCGACAACTTTCTTCAAGGTTTGGATCCCGCGGCGCCCTTGGGCGAGCGGGAATTCAGCAAATTGCGCTGGCGCTGCAGACGAGGCCTATTGGAAAACGATTTGATGATTCAAGCCTTTTTTGAGCAATACGGGCAAAACTTGACTGTTTCACAAGCCCAATCCTTGTATGATTTAATGGACCTGTCGGACAATGACTTGTTGGATTTGTTGCTGAAAAGAAATGATCTTCAAGCCTCGTTTTTCACGCCTGAGCGACATCAAGTCTTGAACTTGCTCAGGCGCTAAATTGTGTCAAGCCCAACGTTTGGGCAGCCCCCCCCCATAGACAAAGGAAAGGCAATCATGAACCTCGCCAATTACAAAGCCACCCTCTCCTTCGGCAACGGCGCGCCCAACATCGAGATGCCGGTTTACCACGGCACGATTGGGCCCGATGTGATCGACATTCGCAAACTCTATGGCCAATCGGGCATGTTCACTTACGATCCTGGTTTTTTGTCCACCGCGTCGTGCGAATCGGCCATCACCTACATTGATGGCGACAAGGGCGAGTTGCTCTACCGCGGCTACCCCATCGAGCAACTGGCTACTGAGTGCAACTTCATGGAAACGTGCTATTTGCTACTCAAAGGCGATTTGCCCAACGCGACCCAAAAGCACGAGTTCTCTCACTTGGTGACCCAGCACACCATGGTCAATGAACAGATGCACTTTTTCTTGCGCGGCTTCAGGCGTGATGCCCACCCCATGGCCGTCATGACAGGGTTGGTGGGTGCGCTATCGGCTTTTTACCATGACAGCACCGATATCAACAATCCTGAACACCGGGCCATTTCAGCCATTCGTTTGATTGCCAAAATGCCCACATTGGTCGCCATGGCCTACAAATACAGCATCGGCCAGCCTCACCTCTACCCCAGAAATGACTTGAGCTATGCGGGTAACTTTTTGCGCATGATGTTTGGCAACCCTTGTGAAGACTATGTCGTGAACCCTGTTCTCGAGCGCGCTTTGGACCGCATTTTCATTTTGCACGCAGACCATGAGCAAAACGCTTCAACCTCCACGGTTCGTTTGTGTGGCTCCTCCGGCACCAACCCCTTTGCTGCGATTGCAGCGGGCGTGGCCTGTCTCTGGGGTCCAGCCCACGGCGGTGCCAACGAAGCGTGCTTGAACATGCTTGGCGAGTTGCAAGCTGCTGGTGGCTTGTCAAAAGTGGGCGAGTTCATGGAGCAAGTTAAAGACAAAAACTCAAGCGTCAAGCTCATGGGCTTTGGCCACCGTGTTTACAAAAACTACGACCCGCGCGCCAAGTTGATGCAAGAGACCTGCAACGAGGTCTTGTCCGAATTGGGCCTTGAGAACGACCCCTTGTTCAAGTTGGCCAAAGCTGTTGAGAAAATCGCGTTGGAAGACGACTACTTTGTTCAAAGAAAACTCTACCCCAATGTCGACTTTTATTCTGGCATCGTTCAGCGCGCCATCGGCGTGCCGGTCAACATGTTCACTGGTATCTTTGCCTTGGCCAGGACAGTGGGCTGGATTGCGCAACTCAATGAAATGATCGCCGACCCCGAGTACAAAATCGGACGTCCTCGCCAACTCTTCACTGGTGCTGTTCGCCGCGACGTACCCCCCCTTGCCAAGCGCTAAGCCACCACGGCTTACCATTAGCGACCCCGATCCCTCGGGGTCGCTTTTTTTTGAGTGCTCCAAAGTGGGGTGGGGCCCTTTGCCCAAGGCGCACGGCACTTGAAGCCTGCAAGGCGGCAGGGGGCAGTCCTGACGCAGCGGGCCAGACACCCACAAAAATTAGCGGCCACAGGGCAAAGGCCGACTCTTAGCGCCTAAAATAAACGCTTTATCCGACGCGTGAGAAAGAAGAATCATCATGGGACGAACACTTTACGACAAAATTTGGGATGAGCATGTGGTGCACAGCGAAGAGGACGGTACCGCGGTGCTCTACATCGATCGGCATTTGGTGCACGAAGTGACCTCTCCTCAAGCCTATGAAGGCCTCAGACAAGCCCATCGCCCCGTTTGGCGTATCAGCTCTGTGGTCGCCACGGCGGACCACAACACCCCCACCACCGGCTGGGACTTGGGCTACGATGGCATCACCGACCCCATCAGCAAAGAGCAAGTCACCACCTTGGATGACAACATCAAGGCCTTCGGTGCAGCCGCTTATTTTCCCTTTCTGTCCAAACGACAAGGCATCGTGCATGTGATCGGCCCAGAAAATGGCGCCGTCTTGCCGGGCATGACCGTGGTTTGCGGTGACTCTCACACCTCCACCCATGGCGCCTTTGGCGCCTTGGCGCACGGCATCGGCACGAGCGAGGTCGAGCACGTTCTTGCCACGCAAACGCTGTTGGCCAAAAAGGCCAAAAACATGCTCGTGCGTGTGAATGGCACCTTGGCCAAAGGATGCACTGCCAAAGATGTGGTGCTGGCCATCATTGGTCGAATTGGCACTGCTGGGGGCACAGGCCACACGATTGAATTTGGCGGCAGCGCCATTCGCAGCTTGTCCATGGAGGGACGCATGACCCTTTGCAACATGGCCATTGAAGCGGGTGCTCGGGCGGGTTTGGTGGCCGTGGATGAAAAAACATTGGCCTATACCAAGGACCGCCTCTTGTCACCCAAAGGGGTGGAGTGGGATTTGGCCGCAAGTTACTGGAAAACACTGCACTCCGACGATGACGCACATTTTGACACGGTGGTGGACTTGGACGCCAGCGCCATTGCACCCCAAGTGACGTGGGGCACCTCTCCCGAGATGGTGCTCGACATCCTCTCCACCGTCCCCGATCCAGACAAAGAGCGCGACCCCGCCAAGCGCTTGGCCATTGAGCGCGCGTTGGTCTACATGGGACTCGAGCCAGGAAAACCAATTGCTGATATCCACGTGGACAAGGTCTTCATTGGTTCGTGCACCAACTCGCGCATTGAAGACATGCGAGACGCGGCTCGGGTGGTCAAACACATCGGTCAAAAAGTGGCCAAAAACGTCAAGCTCGCCTTGGTGGTTCCGGGGTCTGGTTTGGTCAAAGAACAAGCCGAGCGAGAAGGCTTGGATGTGATTTTCAAGGCCGCTGGGTTTGAGTGGCGCGAGCCTGGTTGCTCCATGTGTTTGGCCATGAATGCCGACAAGCTCGAGCCCCAAGAGCGTTGTGCCTCCACGAGCAACCGCAATTTTGAAGGCCGCCAAGGTGCGGGTGGGCGCACCCATTTGGTCTCCCCCGCCATGGCCGCGGCCGCGGCCATTCATGGTCACTTCGTTGACGTTCGTCAGTTTTCCTGAACCGACTCAAAAAGAATAAGGACACGAGCATGCAAAAATTCACACTACACAAGGGTTTGGTCGCCCCCATGGACCGAGAGAATGTGGACACGGATGCCATCATCCCCAAGCAGTTTTTGAAATCCATCAAGAAAACCGGATTTGGCCCCAATTTATTTGACGAATGGCGCTACTTGGACCACGGAGAGCCAGGACAAGACCCCAAGAGTCGAAAAATCAATCCTGATTTCATCTTGAATTTGCCACGCTACCAAGGGGCGTCCATTTTGATTGCCCGCAAGAACTTTGGGTGCGGCTCCTCCAGGGAGCACGCCCCTTGGGCCATTGACCAATATGGCTTTCGGGCCATCTTGGCGCCGAGCTATGCCGACATCTTTTTCAATAACTGCTTTAAAAATGGCCTCTTGCCCATCGTCTTGCCCGAACGCGTGATTGATCATTTGTTTGCACAAGTCGCGGGCTTCGTTGGCTTTGAGCTCACGATTGACTTGAGCGCTCAAGTGGTGTTGGCGCCCGATGGTGAATCCTACCCCTTTGAGGTTCAGGCCTTTAAAAAACATTGTTTGATCAATGGCTTGGATGACATTGGCCTCACACTCACGCATTCACAAAAAATTCGGGACTATGAGTCGCACCGTTTGACCACCAAGCCTTGGCTTGCTCACACCCTGGCCACTTGAAGTCTCGCCCCATCAATTCGCGCGTGTGCGCCTGTGCTCGTGTGCCCAGCGTATGAATGAACGCCATTGACCAAGAGCACGCCAGACCCCCTTCACCACATCACATGACCATGAAAAAAATAGCAGTACTTCCCGGCGACGGCATCGGCCAAGAAATTGTGCGCGAGGCCTTGAAGGTTTTGGCCGTTTTAAAACTCAACTTGGAGATGCACGAAGCCTTGGTGGGCGGGTGCGCCTACGACGCCCACGGACATCCACTGCCCCCCAGCACCTTGGACTTGGCAATGACCTCGGATGCAGTGCTCTTTGGGGCAGTGGGCGACTGGAAATACGACAAACTCGATCGCCCCTTGAGGCCTGAGCAAGCGATTTTGGGATTGCGCAAACACATGGGACTGTTTGCCAATTTCAGGCCCGCCATTTGTTACCCCGAGCTCGTTGGTGCATCTTCCCTCAAAAACGAGCTGATTGCTGGCTTGGATATTTTGATCATCCGCGAACTCACGGGTGACATCTATTTTGGCCAGCCCAGGGGACAACGGGTGGCCACCGATGGTCACTTTCCGGGCGCCCCCGAGGCCTTTGACACCATGCGCTACTCTCGTCCCGAGATTGAACGCATTGCGCATGTGGCGTTTCAAGCCGCCCAAAAGCGCTCCAAACGCTTGACCAGTGTGGACAAAGCCAATGTGCTGGAGACCTCCCAGTTTTGGCGTGACGTGGTGACGCAAATATCAAGTGAGTATCCCGAGGTGGCCTTGGACCACATGTATGTCGACAACGCGGCCATGCAATTGGTCAAAGAGCCCAAAAAGTTCGATGTGATCGTCACGGGCAATTTGTTTGGTGATATTTTGTCCGACGAAGCGGCCATGCTCACCGGCTCCATTGGCATGCTGCCCTCGGCCTCGCTCAACTCAAAGAACCAAGGCCTCTATGAACCTAGTCATGGCAGTGCGCCCGACATTGCGGGGCAAGGCATCGCCAACCCCTTGGCCACGATTTTGTCAGCGGCCATGATGCTGCGCTTCTCGCTGGGTGAGCCCCAAGCCGCCTTGCTCATTGAGGAGGCCGTGAAGTCTGTGCTTGCTGCAGGACTCAGAACTGGTGACATCTTCAGCGTGGGTTGCACGCGGGTCAATACCCAGGAGATGGGAGATGCTGTGGTGAAGGCCTTGAAAGCCCGGGTTCATTGAGTGAGGGCACACGGCCCCCAAGGGGGCGTGTGCAGTGCAACGCTGATCAAGAGCGGCTCGAGTCGATGACTGAACTCAGTTCTCTTTTTTTTAGAATCATTTCGCATTAAAATCAATCTCCTTTTCCCAAGTCACTGAGCAATCGTCTCTTTGGTGCATCTCTTTCAAACGGTTGGCCTTCATGGCCAACGAAGATGCGGGATGACATTTTTTTCAGCAGAGGAAAACCCAAGATGAGTCAAGCAAAAAAGATATTAGGCCTGGTGGGATGGCGTGGAATGGTGGGTTCAGTCCTGATGGACCGAATGAGCCAAGAGGGTGACTTCAACAAGGTCGAAACCCTGTTCTTCACCACCTCCAATGCCGGAGGACAAGCGCCCCATTTCGCCAAAAGCCAGACGACACTCTTGGACGCCCACGATGTGCAAAGCCTCATGCAGTGTGACATCATCATCACCGCACAAGGCGGTGACTACACTCAAGAGATTCACCCCAAACTGCGCTCGAGTGGCTGGAATGGCCACTGGATTGATGCCGCCTCCACTTTGCGCATGAAGTCCGATGCCGTGATCATTTTGGACCCTGTCAATCGCCACGTGATTGACCAAGCGCTCGAGAGTGGCAACCGCAATTGGATTGGTGGCAACTGCACGGTGAGTTTGATGCTGATGGCCCTCGGAGGTCTGTTCAAAGCCGATTTGGTGGAATGGGTCTCGGCCATGACCTACCAAGCGGCGTCTGGGGCTGGCGCACAAAACATGCGCGAGTTGTTGGCACAAATGGGCGCCTTGCACGACAGTGTCAAAACCGAACTGGCCGATCCAGCAAGCGCCATTTTGGAGATCGATCAAAAAGTGGCCCAAACCCTCAGGTCTGCAGATTTTCCTGTCAAGAACTTTCGCGGCAGTGCTTTGGCGGGCAGCCTGATTCCTTGGATTGACGTGCCTGTTGAGCACGGACAAAGCAAAGAAGAATGGAAAGGCGGTGCGGAGTGCAACAAAATCTTGGGCCTACCGGGCTTCAGAAGCCCAGGCAGCATTCCCATTGACGGCTTGTGTGTTCGGGTGGGCTCGATGCGTTGCCACTCCCAAGGGCTCACCATCAAATTGAAAAAAGACATCCCTCTGGCTGAGATCGAGCATTTGTTGGCCCATGCCAACGATTGGGTCAAAGTGATTCCCAATGAAAGAGAGGCGAGTGAGCGCCTACTCACTCCGCAAGCCGTCACTGGCCGGCTTGACGTGCCCGTGGGTCGCCTGCACAAATTGGCGATGGGGCCTGAATACTTGGGGGCTTTCACCGTGGGCGACCAGCTGCTTTGGGGCGCTGCTGAGCCCTTGCGGCGCATGCTCAACATCGTGTTGCAAGCGGCATGATGTTGAGGGTGAGGATGGCGTGGAAGTGACCCTAAGTGACTCTAAGTGACACTGCAAGCGTGCAACACGCAACTGCACGAGGTCTTTATCCTGAAAGCGCTTGGCTCACACCCCTCGAGTTGGCTCTTGGAGCGACAGGACCGACAGAACCGACAGAACAGCTCTAGGCTGACCAAGACTGACCAAAAGCGTGGTATTTCAGCGTTTTTAAGCCACACCAAGCGCTTGCAAGGGTCATTCTGAGCAGTCTGGCTGGCTAAAATGGGGCCTGAAAAGAAATGATGGAAAAGCAAGCTTGGGTCTTTGTCCATGAGACCCATGGCCGAACTGGCTTTGCGTCATGGCTTCGCTAACCGACCGTAGATGAACATTGCGAAAGACCACTGTGAGCACTGAACAACGTAATTCAATTCATTCGCCTTTGAGGGTCTGGGCGCTGGGTCTGAGTCTGGCGGGCTTGCTGAGCCTGAGTGCTACGCCGTCTCTGGCCTTGACCTTGGGCCGCGCCAAGATGCTCTCCAAACAAGGCGAGCCCTTGGTGGTGGAGTTTGATCTCGAGAGTTTGTCACCCGAGGAACAGCAAGGCTTGGAGGTGAGTTTGGCTGACGAGCAAGCCTACAGTGCGCTCGGAGCCACGTATGACACGGTGCTCAGTGGTGCCAAGGCGATTTTGTCCAAGCGTGCAGGGGGCCAACCCTATGTGAGCGTGACCAGCAAAACTCCTGTGAGTCAGTCATTTGTGGATGTGCTCTTGCAATTGCACTGGTCCAGTGGACAAGTGACCAAAGAGGTGGGCTTGTTGCTGGACGCGGCACAATCTGCGGGGTTGGACTCCTCCAACCCACTCTCACAAGTGCCAGTGCACCCAGGAGACACGGCCAGTGCGCTTGCCTTGAAGTACAAGGACGCCACGGTCACCTTGGATCAGATGCTCATGGGGATCTTGCGCTCCAACCCCAACGCATTCGTTGCTCAAAACGTCAATCGCCTCAAATCAGATGCGAGCCTCACCCTGCCCTCGACCCAAGATGTCTTGAATCTCAAACCCAAAGACGCAAGCGAGCAAGTGCAGTTGCAGCGCATTGATTTTGAACAGTACCGCCAAGCCCTGGTGGCCAAACTCCAGCGCGCCAAGCCTGGAGTTGCAAAAACCCCCAAGCAAAACGCCTCGGGCCAAGTGGGCTCCAAAAGCAAAAATCTGCAAGAGAAAAAAGACCAACTCAAACTGAGTGAAGCCAATACACCTGCGTCCAAGGCTGCGGATTTGTTGGCCCAAGAAGAGCAAGCCAAACTCAACGCGAAAAAAGCCGAAGAATTGAGCCAAAACATCAATGAATTGAACGCCATGGCCAAGCACACCGGCTCGACTTGGAGCGTTCAAAACACACTCAAAGAAGCCAGCAACGCTTTCACGCAGGCTTGGAGTGTGCCCAAGGCGTGGCTCAGTGTGAATGCACCCCAATTGGCCAAGTGGCTAGACCATCCTTTGGCCCCTGTCTTGGCGGGCCTGGGACTGGTGGTCTTGGTGCTGGGAACGCTGCTGCGCAAACGCGCCTCCACCGAGGAAGACACCGCCACGCCTGATCATGACCTCGCTCACCAACCCTGGCTGGACCCGGAGTCCATGCACAGCGACACCCCGCCCGCGTGGGCCCAAGTTCAGCCACACGCCAACGCTTCACCGAGCTCATTCTCATCCGAGCATGAGCTCGCTCAGGACGCGGCCTTCCATGGTCACGAGCAAGAGCGTGATGCATCCATGGCAGGCGCGAGCCCAACCTCCGCGCTCAGCGACCATGTCCACATTGATTTTGATTTGGACCTCCCGCCTTTGCACGAGAGCAATTCGCTGGGGGCACACGATGCGCATGAAACAAGCTCTTACCCAAGCGAGCCGCATGAAAATCCGCTCCAAGTGCGCTTTGAACTCGCGCAAGAATTGTGGCAAGTCGGGCAGCAACATACCGCTCGCGCGATTGTTCAAGAAATTGCCCAACAAGCCACGGGCGAACTGCTCGATACCGCCCATGCTTGGTTGGCTGAGCGTGGCTAAACGTGGCTGAGCGTGACCAAGCGCAAAGTCTGCTCTGAACAACTGTGGTGAGCCACCGCATTGCTCTGGGCCTGAGTTATTCGGGCCAAGCCTATGAGGGCTGGCAAAGCCAGCTCTCGGGCAAAACGGTGCAAGACCACCTCGAAAAAGCCTTGCAAGAATTCACCCAAGTCCCCATTCGTACCCATTGCGCTGGCCGCACCGATGCTGGCGTGCATGCGGTGATGCAAGTCGTGCACTTTGACTCCCCCGTCGAGCGTCAAAACAGCTCCTGGGTCCGGGGCACCAACCGCTATTTGCCCCGCGACGTGGCCGTTCAATGGGCCCGAGTGGTTTCGAGCGACTTTCACGCGCGCGCCAGCGCCCAAACCCGCCGATATGCTTATTTGCTCTCGGACTCCCCGGTGCGTCCAAGCTTGTCGTACCAACGCGTGGGCTGGTTTCACCAAGCGCTGGATGCCACTCGGATGCAAAAAGCCTGCGCTCACTTGCTCGGAGAGCACGACTTCACCTCATTTCGAGCGGCCCAGTGCCAAGCGCTCTCGCCCATCAAAACCATTGAGCACGCGCGCATCGTGCGCATCGAGCCACCCCATGGTTGGGGCTCACCAGCGAGCGACTCCTCACCCGACCAGCCCAGCAACAACGGCGGTGAAGGGGGTGTTTGTGCTGCGGGTTACCTGCGCTTTGAAGTGAAAGCCAACGCATTCCTGCACCACATGATCAGAAACATCATGGGCTGCTTGGTTCAAGTGGGCACGGGAGAGCGCGAACCCGAATGGCTCGCCCAGGTGATCCAAGCCCAAGATCGCCGTGCAGCAGCACCCACCTTCGCACCGGATGGACTGTATTTTCTGGGACCTGTGTATGACCCCGCCTGGAACTTGCCCATGGTGCAGGAGCGTTATGATTGGGGGGTGGTCGGCCTTTGAGGGCCAACTCTGGTGCGCCACCTCTGGACGACCAGCGCACGCCATCCCTCACCGCGACCATTTTCTGAATGAACACCCTTCACATTCCCATCAAAATTTGCGGCCTCACCACCGAGCGTGATGTGGATGCCGCCGTCGAGGCCGGTGCCCAAGCCATCGGCTTGGTGCTCTACCCACCCAGCCCCAGAGCCGTGAGCATTGAGCGTGCGGCGGCCTTGGCCAAACGACTGCCCGCCTTTGTCTGCCCCGTGCTGCTGCTGGTGAACGCCACTCGCGAGACGATTCAAGACGCTGCGAGAGCGGTGCCTGGCGCGTGGCTGCAATTTCACGGCGACGAGAGCCCCGAGTTTTGCGCAGACATGTCTCACCGCACGGGCCTCAGATACATCCGCGCCATTCGAATACCCGTGCAAGAAACAAGCTCAACTGCAAGCGCGCCACAGAGCTCTTTTGACCTCGTAGAATACGTGAACTTGTACAACAACGCCCACGCCTTGCTCTTGGATGCCTTGGTGCCTGGTTACGGTGGGGCTGGACAACGCTTTGACTGGTCCGTGATCCCTGAAAAGATCAATGCACACTTGGTGCTCTCGGGGGGTCTCACCGCTCACAATGTCGCCCAAGCGATTGCTTACCTCTCGCCACGGGTCTTGAGCCTGGGACTGGATGTGAGCTCCGGCGTCGAGAGTCAGCGTGGCGTGAAGGACCCTGTTCTCATCCGTGAGTTCATCAAGGCCGTTCGAGAGGCTCAATTGCCTCTGAGCCCGCATTGACCAGCCCCGCGGTGCCTGAACACGAGCCAGCCCGCAAGTCCATGAAGACCATGGAGCCCATGACACACGAGAGAGTTCGAGCACTGTAATTTTTTCACTGGAATGCTTTTTTCTATGACGACTCCCTATCAGCAACCCGATGCCAGCGGACACTTTGGCCGCTTTGGTGGCAGTTTTGTGAGTGAGACCCTCACCCATGCGATCCAAGAGCTCTCTGAGGCCTACGCACATTACCAAAACGACCCGGCATTTTTGGCCGAATTTCACAGCGAACTCAAACACTTCGTGGGCCGCCCCTCACCCATTTATCACGCCGCTCGCATGAGCCAAGAAATGGGGGGGGCGCAAATTTACCTCAAACGCGAAGACTTGAACCACACCGGTGCCCACAAAATCAACAACACCATTGGCCAAGCGATGCTGGCCAAACGCATGGGCAAACCCCGCATCATTGCCGAGACGGGTGCAGGCCAACACGGTGTCGCCACGGCGACCATTTGCGCGCGCTATGGCTTGGAGTGCGTGGTCTACATGGGACAAGAAGACGTGATGCGCCAAAGCCCCAATGTCTATCGCATGAAACTCTTGGGGGCCACGGTGGTGCCGGTGACCAGTGGCTCGCAAACCTTGAAGGACGCGTTGAACGAAGCGTTGAGAGACTGGGTGACCCACGTCGACAACACCTTCTACATCATCGGCACCGTGGCAGGCCCGCACCCCTACCCCATGATGGTGAGGGATTTTCAAAGCGTGATTGGCAAAGAATGCATTGAGCAAATGCCCTTGATGCACCAGGGACGCCAGCCCGATGCGGTGGTGGCCTGTGTCGGAGGTGGCAGCAATGCCATGGGTATTTTTCACCCCTACATCGACTTTAAAAACACCCGCCTCATTGGGGTGGAAGCGGCGGGTCTGGGCCTGGATAGCGGCAAGCACTCGGCCTCATTGCTGCGAGGCTCACCGGGTGTCTTGCACGGCAACCGCACCTATGTGTTGCAAAACGACAAGGGACAAATCACCGAGACGCACAGCATTTCGGCCGGACTGGACTATCCTGGCGTTGGCCCTGAGCACGCTTTTCTCAAAGACATCGAGCGCGCGACCTACGTTGGCATCACCGACCAAGAGGCCTTGGATGCGTTTCACTACCTGTGCCGCAAAGAAGGCATCATCCCCGCCTTGGAATCGAGCCACGCCATCGCCTACGCCATGAAATTGGCCAAAACCATGAAAGCCGACCAATCCATTTTGGTCAACCTCTCTGGCCGAGGGGACAAAGACATTGGCACAGTCGCCGACTTGAGTCAGGCTGATTTTTACTGCCGTCCCTCATGCCGAGGCCAAGAGGTCAAGGGCTTGAAGTCCACTCCCGTGCACATGCCCACCAACGCGAGGGGAGTGGCATGAACGATTTGACGACACCCTCTGCGGCTGGGCGCGAGCGCATCAAGCACACCTTTGACGCGCTCAAACTCAATCACCAAGTGGCCTTGATCCCCTACTTGATGGCGGGCTTTCCCAAGCCTGAGATGACCGTGGCGCTCATGCACGCGGCCGTGCAAAGTGGCGCCAACGTCATCGAACTAGGGGTGCCCTTTAGTGACCCCATGGCCGATGGCCCTGTCATTCAAAAGGCGGGGGAAAAAGCCTTGGCACTGGGTGTGGACCTCGCTCAGGTGCTGCAGATGGTGAAAGAGTTTCGAGCCACCGACTCAACGACACCCGTGGTGCTCATGGGGTACGCCAACCCCATCGAACACTATGAGGGCCGCCTCGGTGAGGGCGCATTTGTGACAGACGCAAGCGCGTGCGGCGTGGATGGCTTGCTGGTGGTGGACTATCCGCCAGAAGAATGCGTCTCACTCTCCGAGTCTTTGAAGGCTCACGGCATGGATTTGATCTTTTTGTTGGCCCCCACAAGCACGACCGAACGCATGGCCACCGTTGCACGGGTCGCCAGCGGTTATGTCTACTACGTCTCGCTGCGTGGCATCACAGGTGCCGCCCACTTGGACACCCAAGCGGTGGACCGCATGCTGCCCATCATCCGCGAGCATGTGAGCATCCCAGTCGGCGTGGGCTTTGGCATTCGCAATGAAGAGAGTGCTCGCGCAGTCGCCAAAGTCGCCGATGCGGTGGTGATTGGCACTCGCCTCATTGAAATCCTTCAAGAAGGCGCGCTCGATGAGGCGGGGGAGAGGCTGAAAGGGTTTTTGAATAAAATCCGACTGGCCTTGGACGCGCCTCGCTAGTCCTCGCCCTCGACGGAGGATAATGCGGGTTTGGGGGATTGAGCGCATTGAAATCCCCCAATGGGCAAGACCACACGCATGACCGTTTGCCAGACTGCCCATTTGCTGGTTTGCCACTTTGTTTGAGAGAAAGACTTCCATGAGCTGGCTTGAAAAATTACTTCCCCCCAAAATACAGCACACCGACCCGGCCGACCGGCGCAGCGTCCCCGAAGGCCTGTGGATCAAATGTCCAAGCTGCGAGACGGTGCTCTATAAAAATGATTTGGAGCAAAATCAAAACGTCTGCCCCACCTGCGCTCACCACCACCGCATGAGTGCCAGAAAACGGTTGGACGCATTTTTAGACCCCCAAGGACGCTACGAGATCGGACAAGAGGTCTTGCCCGTGGACGCTTTGAAATTCAAAGACTCGCGCAAATACACAGAACGATTGAAAGCGGCCATTGAGCAAACCGGTGAAACCGATGCACTCGTGGTGATGGGCGGGAGTGTGCATGACATCAATGTGGTCGTGGCCGCATTCGAATTCGACTTCATGGGCGGGAGCATGGGCTCGGTCGTGGGTGAGCGATTTGTGCGTGGTGTCACCACCGCCATGGAGCAAAAAGTGCCCTTCATTTGCTTCACCGCCACGGGTGGTGCTCGGATGCAAGAGGGCTTGCTCTCGCTCATGCAAATGGCCAAAACCAATGCCGCCTTGACCCGATTGGCCAAAAAAGGTTTGCCCTACATCAGCGTTCTCACCGATCCCACCATGGGCGGTGTCTCTGCGGGCTTTGCCTTCTTGGGAGACTTGGTGATTGCAGAGCCCAAAGCGCTCATTGGTTTTGCCGGTCCCCGTGTGATTGAGAGCACGGTGCGAGTCACACTGCCTGCGGGGTTTCAACGGTCAGAGTTTTTACAAACCAAAGGTGCCTTGGACTTCATTTGTGACCGACGCGATTTGCGAAAAACCATTGCCACGAGTCTGGCGATTTTGCTCAGACAACCGGCCGAGGCCGTCCTCTAGAAACATCACTCCCACCCACCTTGGCCGTTTTTTTTGTTGGCATCTTGACCATTCGCATCGTGCCCCTTTGCATTTGGCATTGCGCCTGATCACCACCCCTCCCGCCGAAAAAAGTTTTGTACCATGACCCCCACACCCACGTCCATTCCCACCAACCTCAACACCACAGACGATTCAAGCGAAGCGTCTATCACCGCAGTGGACGAAAACCAATTGGTCTTGGAGCGCTTGGGCAAACTCAAAACGCTCAAAGACACCCAGGCGGCTGGCGGGGCGGTGGCGTTTCCCAATGACTTCAAGCCTGAGCACCGTGCTTTGCAACTGCACGTGGCGCATGACAGTGATGAGCCTCAAGCGCTCAAAGACAAACACATCACGGTGAGTGTGGCCGGTCGCATGATGCTCAAGCGCTTGATGGGCAAGGCGAGTTTTGCGACCTTGCAAGACAGCACCTCGCGCATCCAAGTCTATGTCACCAAGGAGGCCATGGGAGACACTTTGTACGAAGAGTTCAAGCACTGGGACTTGGGGGACATTGTGGGCGCAACGGGCACTTTGTTCATCACCAAAACGGGCGAGCTCTCCATCCATGCAACGCAATTGCGCTTGCTCACCAAAAGCTTGAGGCCCATGCCCGACAAGTTCCACGGCATGAAAGACCAAGAGGTGAAGTATCGCCAGCGCTACATCGACTTGATGATGGACGAGAGCACCCGTGCTCGTTTTCATGTGCGCTCCAAAGCGGTCGCGAGTTTGCGCAACTTCATGCTCGAGCACCAGTTCTTGGAGGTGGAGACGCCCATGCTGCACCCCATCCCCGGGGGGGCCAATGCCAAACCGTTCATCACCCACCACAACGCACTGGATCAAGAGATGTTTTTGCGCATTGCGCCAGAACTGTATTTGAAGCGCTTGATCGTGGGTGGCTTTGAGAGGGTGTTTGAGATCAACCGCAATTTCAGAAACGAGGGCATGTCGGTCAGGCACAACCCCGAGTTCACCATGATGGAGTTTTATGCCGCCTATTGGAACTACCTGGACTTGATGGACTTCACCCAAGATCTCATCCGCCATGTGGCCATGCAAACCATGGGCACCACGAGGCTGAGCTATGCCGGTCAAAGCGTGGATCTCGCCAGTGCATTTGAGCGCTTGACCATGGTGCAGGCCATTCAAAAATATGGCCCCCCTGGGCTAGACATCAATGACTCGAGCGCTCTCACCCAGGCGCTCTCCAAGCTGGGGGTTGACGTGGGGAAAAGCCCCTCTTTGGCCTCACTTCAAGTGATGTATTTTGAAGAAACCATAGAAGAAAAACTCTGGCAACCCACCTTCATTTGCGAGCATCCCGTGGAGATCTCTCCCTTGGCGCGGGCGAGCGACACCCGACCCGATGTCACCGAGCGCTTTGAGCTCTATATCACGGGGCGAGAGTTTGGCAATGGGTTTAGCGAGTTGAATGATGCACAAGACCAAGCCCAACGTTTTGCGGCCCAAGTGGCGCAAAAGGACGCGGGAGACGATGAGGCCATGTTTTATGACCACGATTTCGTCACGGCCTTGGAGTACGGCATGCCCCCAACGGCCGGCTGCGGCATTGGGATTGACCGCCTCATGATGCTGCTCACCGATAGCGCCAGCATACGGGATGTGATTTTATTTCCTGCTCTGAAAAAAGAGCACTGAAAACAAGCCCCGAGGGCTAAGTCGCTGATGGCCCGTGGAGCTCACACGGTGGGCTCATGCCCGCTTGGATGAGGACTGGCCACGCCATGGGGGGGTGGTGCAGCGCCAAAGCCGGCCGAGGACTCGGCAGAGCCTGCAGGAGCGGCAGGAGCGGCATGAGCGGCAGGATCGGCAGGATCGGCCTTGCGGGTTTCACGCTCTTTGAGTTTTTCCTCTTTCTTTTTTTTCTTGGCCAACTCGCGTTGCCGTTTTTCGTAGTTGTAATTGGGTGTGGCCATGATGAATTGTGTGGATGGTGAAAAAGAAAGCTCAATCTTGGGAGCAAGGATTGGGTGACATTTTGACGGTCTAGGGGGTGTGCTCAGTTCAACCACGGCATTGGGCCCAGGACGCTGGGCATGAAAAAGCGCCCACGACCTGGAGCCTCATCGCCCCGGGGACTGCACCCCGCATCACAAAGGCACGGGGACACGGTGTTGACCCAATCCCCAGCACTTGCTTGCGTTGTCTTCAGTCTAACCGCTATTGGGTCAAAAAGTGACGGATCCGGGTAATTATTGGCGAGGAACTAGGCAGGGGGAATTTGGGCCAACAGCTCCATGGCTTGGATATAGCGGGGCTCGCGCACCAAGTTCCACCAATCTTTGGCCTCCCCCACGCCCAGGAGGGCGCGGCGGCGAAGTTCACTCTCTTCGTTGGCGAGCCACTCCTCGCGAAGCAAGGACAGGGTCAATTCGTCTAGAAAACGATCCAAGGTGTCGTTGGTTTTGACACCTGGGGGCAGCACACTTTGATTGCACAGCAACAAAAGATCACAGCCCGCATTCAAGGCGTGCACCGCGGCTTGGGAAAAGCTGCAAGGACGTCCATCGATCTCGCGCGCGCCTTGCATGGACAAGTCATCACTCACAATGGCCCCGCTAAATCCCAGTTGCTCGCGCAAGATGTTTTGTAGCCACTCAACCGAGAAACCACACGCCCTTGAGTCCACCTCGGGGTAGATGACATGGGCGGGCATGATGCTCATCAAAGGACCGGACAACAGGCCATAGGGGAGCATATCGTCTGTTGCGATTTGCCCATGAGCTCTGGTGTCAACGGGCATGTCCACGTGTGAGTCAGCGCGCACAAACCCGTGTCCAGGAAAATGCTTGCCACAATTGGCCATGCCAGCGTCTCGCATGCCGTGCATGACACTTTGCGCGAGCATGCTCACCACCCTGGGGTCTCGGTCAAAGGCGCGATCCCCAATGACGCCGCTCTCGCCGTGGTTCAAGTCCAAGACGGGCGCAAAGCTCAGGTCCACCCCACAAGCGCGCAATTCACTGGCCATCACATACCCCGCAGCCCATGCCATGGCGCTTGCACGAAGCGTCGCGAGTCCACCCAAGGTCTCGCTTGGGGCTTGAGATTGATGCCAAGCCTTCCCGAGTTGCGCCATGGCCGGCAACACCGTGAAGCCATCGGTTTTACAGCGTTGCACGCGCCCGCCCTCTTGGTCAATGCAAATGAGGGCATCGGGGCGAAGCGCACGAATGCTCGCACACAAATCGCTGAGTTGCGCCTTGTTGGCGAAATTACGCGCAAACAAAATCACGCCACCCGTGAGGACATGGGACAAACGAGCGCGATCGACTTTGGTGAGCTCAAGACCATGGATGTCGAGCAGCACAGGCGCGTGCTGAACGCCGCGGTCCTTGACGCGCGCAGCGTGGGAGTTCTTTGACAATTTGGATTTTTTCATAAAAAGTTCATCTTCGCTTCACACCAAAAACCTGGGGCGATGGGTTCGCACCGCTCAACGCGCAAGGCATCCACCGCAGGCAGTGCAGGATTGATGCGTGATTCATTCAACTGTTTGTGTTTTCTCAACCACCACAAAACTCACCGCATAGTCACTCTCATCGGAGAGGCTCACCTTGGCACTCAACTGCTGCGACTCAAACCAGAGCTTCAACTCTCCGTGAAGCTGCAACTGAGGCTGCCCCGATGGGGCGTTGGTGATTTCGCACAGTCGCCACTGCATGGGCGAACGGATCCCAAGACCGATGGCTTTGCTGAAGGCTTCTTTGGCTGAAAACCGGGTGGCCAAATAACGCACGCCGCGCTCGCCCAAGCGCTCGGAGCGGCGCACAAACACGCTCCACTCATTGGGTCCCAAAATGCGCTTGGCAAAACGCTCTCCATGGCGCTCGAAGGTGAGCTTGATGCGCCGAATATCACAGATGTCGGTGCCCACACCAAAAACGTTGGTCACCTGGGTCATGCTCGCGTCTGTGCCCGTGGGATTTGGTCAAGATACAGTTGCACGGCGCGCTCATAGCCCAGCATCAACGCGTCCGCCATCAAGGCGTGGCCAATAGAGACCTCGCGAACGAGCGGCACATGGGTGAGAAATGGTCTTAAATTGTCCGCATTCAAGTCGTGTCCTGCATTGAGGACCAAGCCACAATCTTGTGCCGCCTTTGCGGTTTGGACATAGGGCTGCAAGGCCGCATGAATTTCAAGTGGCCAGGCCCTTTGAGCATCCTCAGGCAAGGACTGCATTGACAAGAAACTGCGCGCATACGCCTCGGTGTAGAGCTCGACACGCTCAACGCCGAGTTGTTGGCAAAATTGCATTTGCTCAGGAATGGGGTCCATGAAAAGGCTCACCCGCACACCCCAGGATTGAATCTCCTTTACCAAGGGCTCCAAGATGGGCAGGTCTTGCGGGAAACGCCAACCATGGTCACTGGTGGATTGGCCCACACTGTCGGGCACGAGCGTGGCTTGGTGGGGCCTGAACTCGCGCACCAAGTCCATCAAGTTGTGCAGTGGGTTGCCCTCGATGTTGAACTCGCGCTCTGGCCAGTCCTTCATCAGGTGACTCAAAGACGCCACGTCTTTTTTCAAAATATGTCGCTCATCGGGTCTGGGGTGGACGGTGAGTCCGTGGGCACCCGCTCTCAGACAGACCTCACTCAAACGAACCACGCTGGGGATGTCGAGTGTTCGGGAGTTTCTCACCAAAGCGATTTTGTTCACATTCACCGACAGCGCACAACTGAGCGCTTGGCCCTTGGGGTCCAAGATCGAGGGGTGCACATCAGAGGCCAAATCAAGAGCCAATTCGGGGTTGGATGGTGAGATCATGTTCGCTGCGTTGGTCCCCCAGAGTATCTCACAAGGCGTGAATATCCACCATGAACTGGCGCGTTTTAAGGCCCACACCACCACAGTGGTGGGTGAGCCAGGCTCTGAGCTGAGACTGCAAACTCGTTCTCTCCAAGGCATGCATCTCGGCACAGACCCGAAGCGTTTGCGTCAAGGGTTGTGGTGAATTGACGGCCACAGCCAAGGCTTGCCAGTGCTCACCCGCCAAGCCATGCAGGTGCCCCGCGCCAACAACACCAGCAGCACTGGCCCAAGCACTGCCGCGGGCAATTGGTGGCGACAAGGCCTTCATCAAGGCATGGGGTGCAGAGCTGGCGCTGAAAGCCTCGGACCGCGTGGCCATGGCCTCGACAGCGGGCCTGGACAACAAGCCCGTTGTCGCAAGGGGCTGTGCATTCCCCTCTGAGCCCGAGCTTGCGTGACTGCTTTCTTGCAGACTCATCAGCCCCAGGGGGGCGAGCAAGGTGTACTGTGCATCACGCTCCAAGGGCTGCAAATTGCCACTTTGTGCATCCAAATTGGGCAGCAAGCCCAAGCCTTTGAGGAGGAGCAGTTCAAAAGACCGCATCAAGGGCCACAAGGTGGGCTCGAGTCCACTGGCCAAAATTTTCACGACGTGGGCATACAGATCAAAGAGGTGCTCGTGGGGGTCTTCACGCGCCATGAGCTTTAAGATGAGTTCATTCAAATAAAAGCCAGCCAAGAGCGAGTCGCCTTGAGGAAAGACATGCCCCCCCAGCCATTGGGCCGCGGTGAGGGTGCGCACCTCTTGCTCGCCACTGAAGTTCAGCTCCAGGGGCTGCAAGGGCATGAGCACAGGGCGCAAATTTGAGTGAGGGCGTTTGGCGCCTTTGGCCACCAAGGCCACTCTGCCATGGTGGCGGGTAAAGACATCCAAGACAAGACTGGATTCACTCCAGTCATAACGGTGCAAGACGAAGGCGGGCTCGTCGGCGATGCGGGTCTTGCTCTGGCTTTTACTCGTAGCCAAAACTGCGCACCCGCGCTTCATCGTCCGCCCAACCCGAGCGGACCTTGACCCACAATTGCAAAAACACTTTGGCCCCCATCAAATGCTCAAGCTCTTGGCGCGCTTCGGTGCCCATGCGTTTGAGTTTTTCTCCTTTTTCACCGATCACCATGGCTTTGTGGCCATCGCGCTCGACCACGATGGTGGCTGCGATTTTGATCATGCGCGCCACTGTTTTTCCCTTTTCTTCCTCAAACTGATCAATCACCACGGTGGAGGTGTAGGGCAACTCGTCGCCGGTGAAACGAAAGAGTTTTTCTCGAATGATTTCACTGGCCAAGAATCGCTCGCTCTTGTCGGTGAGCTCCTCGTTGTTGAACCACCATGGCTGCTGGGGCAAGTCGGCCTGGCACAGCACCACCAACCGTTCAACATCTTTGGCCGTTTTGGCCGACATGGGGATGATGGCCTTGAAATCAAAACGAGCCTGCATCTCTTGCAGCCAGGGCATCATGGCCTCGCGCGACTTGACCTGATCGAGCTTGTTGGCCACCAAAATCACAGGCACCGTGGGCTTGAACAAGGACAAAACCTTGGCGTCGGATTGATTGAAGTAGCCCGCCTCGACCACCATCATGATGAGATCCACATCACCGATGGCACCCAAGACAGTCTTGTTGAGTGAGCGGTTCAAGGCGTTGTTGTGCAAGGTTTGAAACCCGGGGGTATCGACGAAGATCAACTGCCCGTCGCCCTCGTTTCTGACCCCCAAAATGCGATGCCTGGTCGTTTGGGCTTTTCTGGACGTGATGCTGATCTTTTGTCCCACCAAGGCATTCATCAAAGTCGATTTGCCCACATTGGGTCGACCCACAATGGCCACCAAGCCACAGCGCTGAAGGGACACATCGACAAGAGCCTTGCCCCCACTGGCTGGGGACATGCCTGCACTGCCCAGGTTGGCAAGCATCAGGTCCACATCGGCGAGTGACCCATGGGAGACCTCTTGCTCCAGTGGTGCAGACGCACTGGACTCGACGCCCAAGCCCTCGGGCAAGCCGGAAGTCTGCAGCGTTTCGGACTTGCCACGCTTGGCCTTGGAGGGAACGCCAGATTTGGCGTTGACGCTCGTGTGAGATTTGGCCTTGACACTGGTGTCAGATTTGGCTTTGACACTGGTGTCAGATTTGGACTTGACACTCGTGTCAGATTTGGCCTTGACATTCGTGTCAGATTTGGACTTGGCTTTGGCTTTGGAAGCAGCGCCGCTCTTGGCCTCGGGGGATGTGGTCATGGTTTAATTTCTTGAATGGCTTGCAACATGGCTTGCGCAGCCACTTGTTCCGCCGCACGGCGCGAGCCCCCGATGCCGCGCTCAATCAAAGAGAGTTCGGGGACTTCGCACTCCACATCAAAGGTCTGTTGGTGGGCTGCACCCAGGGTGCCCACCACGCGGTAGATGGGCAGTTTGTAACGCTTGGCTTGGAGCCACTCTTGGAGTTCTGTTTTGGGGTCCTTGGAAGCGGCTTGCATGCCAGGGTTGATCTCGATGGGCTCAAAGAGTCGAAATACCAAAGCTTCCGCAGTCTCATAGCCAGCGTCCAAAAACACTGCACCAATCAATGCCTCGAGTGCATCGGCCAAAATCGAGGGTCTTTTTTGTCCACCCGACTTCATCTCTCCTTCGCCCAAGCGGATGAGACCGGAGAGTTGTAAATCCAAGGCCAAGCGAAACAATGTGTCTTGCTTGACCAAGTTGGCGCGCACGCGCGAGAGGTCTCCCTCGGGCAAATTGGGCAATGCCACATAAAGCATGCGAGACACCGCCAAATTGAGCACCGTGTCGCCCAAAAACTCCAGCCGCTCGTTGTGATCCGCACCAAAACTTCGGTGCGTGAGCGCCATCTCCAGCATCCCCACGTTGGCAAAACTCACTTGCAATCTCTCGAGCAAGGCCAATGTTTCTGGGTTCGGGCTGGCGCGCTTCATGGAGTTAATCAAAGGCGCCAATGCGCTTGAAGTTTCCGAAATTCATCCACACAAAAAATGCTCGACCCACCACGTTGCTGTCTGGGACAAAGCCCCAGTAACGCGAGTCCAGGGAGTTGTCACGGTTGTCACCCATCATGAAATAGTGACCGGGCGGGACTTTGCACACCACACCATCAACACTGTACTGACAATTGTCCCTGAAGGCAAAATGATCAGCACCCGTGACATAGGCCGGGCGGTCCGTCTCATTCAAGAGTCGGTGGGTCACGCGAGGGCCTTGGGAGTCGCTGGTGTCTCGTCTGGGCAAGACCTCCTCAAACTGCTTGATGTAGCGCAAAGACTCTTCTTCAAAGAAATCGGGCACCGAGGTTTTGGAGATGTCCACGCCATTCACCTTCAACTCTTTGTTGATGTATGACACCGTGTCACCGGGCAAGCCCACCACTCGCTTGATGTAGTCCAAACTCGGATTGGGTGGGTAGCGAAACACCATGACGTCACCCCGTTGAACAGGCTCACCTTGGGTGATTTTGGTGTTGATCACTGGCAAGCGTATGCCGTAGTGAAATTTATTGACCAAGATCAAATCGCCCACCCAAAGAGTGGGGATCATCGAGCCCGATGGAATCTTGAAAGGCTCAAACAAAAATGACCGGAGGATAAACACCACCAAAATGACAGGAAAAAGCCCTGCGGTCCAATCGAGCCACCACGGCTGGCGCAGCACCTCTTCTCGCGCTTGGAGCAAATCCACGCTGGAAGGGGTCAAGCCCATTTTGATCAATTCTTCTTGACGCGCTTTCTCACGTGTCTCAATGGCCTCAGACTCTTTCAAGCGCTGGGGTAGGAAGATGGACTTCTCAAGCACCCAATAGACACCTGTGACGCTGGTGGCCAAAAAAAGCAGCAATGCAAAATTGCCCTCGAGCGCGCCCAAATACCAAGCGCCAATGTAGGCGGCAAATGCCGCCAAAATGATTGCGGTGATGCTAGGCACGTCAATCCTCCACTTGCAAGATGGCCAGAAAAGCTTCCTGGGGCACTTCGACAGAACCGATTTGTTTCATGCGTTTTTTTCCTGCTTTTTGTTTTTCGAGGAGCTTTTTCTTCCTGGAGATATCTCCACCGTAGCACTTGGCGATCACGTTTTTGCGCAACGCTTTGATGCTTTCGCGAGCAATGATATTAGCACCAATGGCCGCTTGGATGGCCACATCAAACATTTGACGCGAGATGATCTCGCGCATCTTGGCAGCCACCGCGCGACCACGGTATTGCGACTGCGAACGGTGCACGATGATGGACAAGGCATCGACCTTTTCTGAGTTGAGCAAGATATCGACCTTCACCACGTCGGAGGCGCGGTATTCTTTGAAGTCGTAGTCCATGGAGGCATAGCCCCTGGAGACGGATTTCAACTTATCAAAGAAGTCGAGCACGATCTCACCCAAGGGCATTTCATAAGTGAGCATGACTTGACGGCCATGGTAGGCCATGTTCAATTGCACACCGCGTTTTTGATTGGCCAGCGTCATCACCGCACCCACATATTCTTGTGGCATGTACAAGTGAACCGTGACAATGGGTTCGCGAATTTCTTGAATTTTGCCTTGATCGGGCATCTTGGAGGGGTTCTCCACCATGATGAGCTCGCCATCGGCTTTGAGCACTTGGTAGACCACACTGGGCGCTGTGGTGATCAAGTCTTGATCAAACTCGCGCTCGAGACGCTCTTGCACAATCTCCATGTGCAGCAAGCCCAAAAAGCCACAGCGAAATCCAAAGCCCAAGGCTTGAGAGACTTCGGGCTCATAGTGCAGCGACGAGTCATTGAGCTTGAGTTTTTCCAAACTGTCCCTGAGCGAGTCATACTGATTCGCCTCTGTGGGGTAGAGTCCGGCAAACACCTGAGGCTGTATTTCTTTAAAGCCTGGCAAAGCCTGTGTGGCCGTGGCCAAAAGGCCACCAGACCCGGCTTTGATTTTGGTGATGGTGTCACCCACCTTGGCGACTTGAAGCTCTTTGATGCCTGCAATGATGTAGCCCACCTCGCCAGCTTTGAGGATGTCTTTGGGCACATTGGAGGGCGTGAACACCCCCAAATTGTCGGCCAAATAGCTCGCTTGGGTGGCCATCATCTGGATGCGCTCACCGCGTGCAATAAAACCATCGACCACACGCACGAGCATCACCACGCCGACGTAGTTGTCAAACCAGCTGTCAATGATCATGGCGCGCAGAGCACCATCGGGGTTCCCTCTGGGAGCTGGCACATGGGCCACGATGGCTTCCAGTATTTCCTCGATGCCCATGCCAGTTTTGGCCGAGCAAGGAATGGCGTTGGAGGCATCGATGCCAATCACGTCTTCAATTTCAGCGATGGCGTTGTCTGGATCGGCTTGGGGCAAATCCATCTTATTGAGAACCGGCAAGACCTCGACACCCAGATCCAATGCGGTATAACAGTTGGCCACCGTTTGCGCCTCCACCCCTTGGCTGGCATCGACCACCAAGAGTGCGCCCTCGCAGGCGGAGAGCGAGCGCGAGACTTCATAGGAGAAGTCCACGTGACCGGGTGTGTCAATCAAATTCAGGTTGTAGACGATGCCATCGGCTGCCTTGTAGTGCAAGCAAGCGGTCTGCGCTTTGATGGTTATCCCACGCTCTTTTTCAATGTCCATGGAGTCAAGCACTTGTGCTTGCATCTCGCGCTCTTGCAAGCCGCCGCAGCGTTGAATCAAGCGATCGGCCAGCGTGGATTTGCCATGGTCAATGTGCGCAATGATTGAAAAATTTCTGATGTGTTTCATCAAGGGTGAGACTTAAGTGATTGAAATTAAACGCTCAAGGCATAAAAAAGGGCGCGTCAGTGTTGACGCGCCCTGAACCAACGATCTTTTGGCAACTGCGAAAGTTGGAAACTTCATTGTAGGCAAAATTGCCCACTTGCACAGTGCCCGCTTGGGCCTTGAGGGATCGTTGCCGGACTGCAACACAGATGTTATGCACAACTTATACACAAATTACCCGAGGACTTTCGATAACAAGTTGTGGGCGAGCTGTGGAGTAATTGTGGAGACTCACGAATCTGGGCCTTAAGTGACAATTTGGGGACAAAATCTGGGCAATACAGCCACAGGTCAACTGGTATTCTAACTTATACAGTAGTAAAAAACCATTCTTTTTACTTCCATTGGGCCTGGCAATGCCAGATTTGCCTGGATTAAAAATAAAAAAAATATTTCTTTTTGCTGTGTGTTTTAAGCAGATTTGACCCCATATCCGACTTCAGTATGGGGTCAATTGAGGCCCCCAATGGGGCAATCTTGGCCCCAAGGTGGAGGCCCAAGAGCGACCCCCTCACGGGTCAGTTTACTTTTGTGTGGGGCGAATGATGGCAAATTGCGCCCACTCGCCACGGCGAAACAAGATGTTGGTCGACCGCGTCTTGTCGAGCTTGGACAAAATGGCTTCAAACGACTTGAGCGACGTGACCTCCGTGTTGGCCAGTGCGGTGATGATGTCGCCTTCACGAATACCCGCTTGATCGGCTGGGCCAGCGTCCACCACGGCATCCACCCGCACGCCCGAGGCGAGCTTGAGATCCTTTTTTTGCGCATCGCTCAAGTCACTCAGTGTCAAACCCAAACTCGAAAACGAGTTGTTGCCTTGCGGCTTGTCTTTGCTCGCCTTGGCCACGACTGGCTTGTCGGCTTCAAACTCACCCACCGTCACCGCCACCTCTTTGTTGGCGCCTCGCCTCCAAACGCTCAACACGGCCTTGGTCCCTGGTTTGATGCTGCCCACCAAACGCGGCAGGTCAATGGAACGCTCAATGGGTTTGCCATCGAGTTTGAGCACGATGTCACCGGGCTCAAGGCCGGCTTTCTCGGCCGGTGAGCCCGTCTCCACGCTGCGCACCAAAGCACCTTGTGCTTTGGCCAGGCCCAAGGAGTCTGCGAGTTCTTTGTTCACTTGCTCGATTTGAATGCCCAGTTTGCCTCGCTGGACTCGGCCCAAGGTGCGCAATTGATCAGACACGCGCATGGCCTCATCAATGGGAATGGCAAAGGAGATCCCCATGAAGCCGCCTGAACGCGAATAAATTTGGCTATTGATACCGATCACCTCGCCGCGCATGTTGATGAGTGGCCCACCGGAATTGCCTGGATTGATGGCCACATCGGTTTGGATGAATGACAAATAGTCCCCTGTATCGCGTTTTTTGGCACTCACAATGCCCGCTGTGACCGTGTTCTCTAGCCCAAAGGGTGAGCCAATGGCCATGACCCATTCACCGACTTTGAGGCGTGAGACGTCACCGGTTTTCACCGCTGGCAGACCGCTCGCCTCGACCTTGAGCAAAGCCACATCGGTTCTCTTGTCCGCACCAATGATCTTGGCTTTGAACTCGCGCTTGTCGACCAAGGTCACCAAGACTTGATCAGCACCTTCGACCACGTGGGCGTTGGTCATGATCAAGCCATCGGCGCTCAAAATAAATCCTGAGCCCACGCCTTTGGTTTGCTCCTCATCGGACGGTCCTTGAGGTGCATTGGGCGCCTTGCGCGGTGCTTTGGGCGCATTGGGGTTGGCACCAGGTGCATTGGGAAACGGCATCCCAAAAAAACGGCGAAAAAGCTCTTGCATGTCTTGGTCATCGGGCCCTTCTTGTCCATTGACGCGAGCACTGACTTTTTCCAGGGTTTTGATATTGACCACCGACGGGCCCACGAGTTCGACCAAGTCGGTGAAGTCAGGCAAGGCGCGAACAACACCGCCGGCATTGTTGGCGGGGGACGCAACACTGGGGCTAGCGCTCAGATTGCCGCCAGGACTTGGCGTGGGGGTCGCAGCAAAACTCACCCAGGAACTGGACACCAATGCAGCGCAAGTGGTGAGCGCGACAAGACGCTGTTGAACTCTCAAAGAATTGAACTGGGCTACACAAGGCATGAATAAACTCCGGGAATAAATTAGCATTTCAGACCAACAAGGCCCGTCTTGGGCAGTCCCTCAAGACGCGAAACCCTCGAATTTCAAGAAACATGTCGACCGTAGATTGGGGGCAACTTGGGTTTTACAAGGCAAGCAACAAAACTTCACCGTCTGTGTCCTTGGGTGCCACCACCAATACAACGCACACCAACACCGCTCGGTGGTCACTGGGCACCAAGCTTCCACAGTCCTTGGCGCAAAGCATCGATACAAGACAGTTTAGCCATGTCCAAAAGACAAAGTGCGCGAAGGTCTTTTGGGTGGAGAGGCCCCCATCTCACAAGATGTGCACCAAGCTCAGATGCGGTCCAAAGACTCGCCATGCCTCAATGTGGTCCATGCTTGGAGAGCTCGCCCGCCATTGGCCCATAAAACGTTGATGAAGTCGTGCGTGATCGGCAAGTCCAGTTCATGCGGTTGTCTGGGGCTTGGCCATGCCCTCAAACAAAACGCTTAAAAATCAAGGTGCCATTGGTGCCGCCAAAACCAAAGTTATTCTTCATCGCAATGTCAATGGGCATGTCTCGTGCCGTATTGGCGCAGTAATCCAAATCGCACTCAGGGTCTGGGGTCGTCAAATTGTTGGTGGGGGGACTCTTTTGATGATGCAAGGCCAAGA
>CAIPFK010000154.1 GCA_903864315.1 uncultured Burkholderiales bacterium
ATCAGGGGTCAAAAATGGGGGGCTAAGCGAGTTGATTCAAATGGCCTTGAGCATCCAAGATCTCGGCCATGATGCTGCGATTGAGCCAATTTTTATTCACTCGGTAAGCCTCTTGGTCCATGGGCGCACTGGTATATTGAAGGCACTCCTCCAGGAGGGCTTCAGTGTCACACAGGCGATCGATGATGAGTGCATTGGCCAATTCTTCGCTACCCAGTATTTCACCCAGTTGAATCAAGCGATGGATCTGGTGCAGGCCGGCGCGTTTTTTTAATATCGCAATGCCAATGGGGGACGGCATGGCCAAGTGAATTTCAGGAAAAGAAAGGGTGACCGATGGGGTGGCAACAATCGCGTCTGCGGCCAAGGCCAACATGGCGCCAGCACCGATGACCTTGCCCTGCAACGCGGCGATCACGGGTTTGTGGCACGTGAGCATGGAGCACATGGTGTCCACCAACTGTTGCCGTCGCTTAATTTGAGCCTCCTTGAGAGGTAACGCTGCAAATGCGTGCACGTCTGCGCCTGCACAGAAAATTTTGCTGCTTGATGATTTGAGGACCACTGCGCGCACGAGGGGGAGGTCGTTGACTTCACCAAACGCATGGGTGAGCAATGCGTAGAGTTCTTCGTGCAACGCATTGGCCTTGGCGATTCGGTTGAGGGTCAAAATTCTCACACCAGGGTGAGAGAGGTCGTCAACGATCAAACTGGGCTGGTCCATGTCGTGGGCTTATTTCTGTGCTTATTTCTTTTTGAGGATCAGAGCATCGATCACTTTGACCCCTGCCGCACCAGAAAACACGATGATGGGATTGACATCAATTTCTTGAATTTGCTCTTGAAAATCGTAGACCAACCACGACAAGCGTGAGTAGGCACTCGCCAAGGCGTGAAGGTCGGACGGACCTTGGCCCCGTGTGCCTTTGAGAATATCGATTCCCTTGAGGCTTTGAATGGCCGACAAGGCCTCTTCCTCGCTCAAGGGGGGCAGACGATGGGTAATGTCTTTCAGCGTTTCAACGAAGATCCCCCCCAGTCCCAAACTCACAATGCCACCCAAACTGGGGTCGCTGGACATGCCCATGAGCATCTCCACTCCTTTGGGAGCCATCTCTTGCACCAACACGCCCTCAATGGCTGCATCGGGTTTGTATCGCCTGGCGTCTTGGACAACGCCATCGAAGGCAATTTGTACCCCTGAGTCGCCCAACACGTTCAAGCGTATGGCGCCGGACTCTGTTTTGTGCAAAATGTCGGGAGAGCTGATTTTCAAGGCCACAGGGCAGCCCAACTGCTTGGCAAATTGGATCGCCTCGCTTGCCGTTTTGGCCAAGTGCTCTTGAGAGACTGGAATTCCATAATGCGACAACAGTTGCTTGGCCACATGTTCCGAGATCACAGGCCCGCTCGCATTGAGGATGCCCTGCACGGCATCTCGGTCCAAGCCCGATGGGCGAGTGTGTTGGTGGCCTTTGCTGCGGTCCACAAAGTCAGCATACTCCTGGACTTTTTGAATCATTTTTACGCAGGGCAGTGCATCTTGGAATACCGCATGGCCTTGCGCGATCAAGCTCGATGGGGTGAGCTCTGGGTCGTCACTCGCACACCCAGTCCACAGCATGACCAAGGGTTTGGTGCTGTTGGAGGAGAGTTCAGCCAAGGCGTTGATTTCTGCACTGTTGGCGATGGTCAAGACCGGAATCATGGTGTCGACATTCTCATCATTGAGGATCAACTCCGCGGCCTTGGCAAACTTCCCCGCTTGCCCTATGGCTGCAGCGGTGAGGTCGGTGGGGTTCTCAGCAGATGAAAAGCCTGGTAGGAGTTCGGAGAGTTGGTGATGCGTTTCATGGCTGTAAGCGGGCCATTCGATCCCGTGCGCCGACCCCAAGTCCGCCAACATCACCAAGTTGCCACCAGAAATTGAAATGGCGGCAGAGCGCTTACTTTTTGGTAAACGCCCACGTCTCAAGATGGAGGCCACCATGTAGAGTTCGCTGTAGTCATCCACACGGATGATGCCCAGTTGTTTCAAGGCAGCATCAAAGACCGCATCTTCACCGGTCAACGCTCCAGTGTGGGAGGCTGCAGCCTTGCTGCCTGCCGCGGTTTTCCCGGCCTTGACCATCACCAAGGGCTTGCCTTTGGCGAGTGCTTTTTGCGCCAAGGCTTTGAGTTTATGGCCGTTGGCAATGTGTTCTGCCAGGATCAGGACCACTTTGGTGTCCTTGGAGTCGAGCATGAAGGCGGCAAAATCCAACATGTCAAGGTCCACACTGTTGCCGCAACTGACTTGGTAACTCACACCAAGCCCCAGTTGTTGTGCCCTCCACATCACATTGACTTGTGAGGCGCCGCCGGATTGCCCAACAATGCCAATGTCGCCTGCTTTTTTCTTGGGCCCATTGATGGTGGCCGTGGATGTCAGTGCAAAGGCATCCACAAAGTTGATCATCCCATTGCAGTTGGGACCCATGATTCTCACGCCACACTCGCGAGCCAAGGCCAAGAGATCGACTTGCGCTTGCACGTCTTGGGGTTGGGCGGTTTCAGCAAACCCAGCAGAAAACACCGTTGCAAATGGAATTTGGAGTTGGCCGCATTCGCGTATGGCTTGAGGCACAAGTGCTGCTGGCAACACAATGCCCACGTGATCGGGGCGGGTGGGCAAATGGCCTAGGCTTGGATAGCAAGTCAAGCCAAAGACTTTGTCACGTTTGGGGTTGATGGGGTAAATTTGACCTGCAAAGCCAAAGTCAATCATCTGGCGCATGCAACGCCCGCCAAATTTCGATAAATCTTCAGTCGCACCGATGAAAGCAATGGACTTGGGGTTAAAGAATTTTTCGAGATTTACAAATTCGACACGGTGTTGGGTGAGGTCTGTTGGTGTAGGTAGATCGGTCATCATGTCAAGCATCTTCAAGGAGATGAGCGTAGATGCGTTTATACCTTAAAAGACGTTTTTCTCGAACTAGATCAAACCCTATTGGAGTGAGTTTGTTTGGAATTTTCCAGCGATCCTTCTGGGATCAAACGTCTGTTGCCGATCAATGGGATTTTTTCAAATGATCCATTTTTTCATTGGCCACTGAAATATTTTGCCTCACGAGTTGACTCATCTCACTCATCGCATCTTGGTGTGTTTTGAAGTTTTGTAGCAAAGTGTAAGCATGTGCGTCCAATTTCAACAAGTCTTCGTGCGAGATGACCTCATGCTGCTTGTTTCGGTCGATGATGAACCAGGTGTTGGAAAAGTCCATGGGGCTTGGCTTTCGTTTGAAGGGCTTACTCGAAATTGGCATGCAAGCCAAAGGCTGCAAAGGTTTTGTCCAGCGCTGTGACGCTGCTCGAATCCAGTGCACTCAATGGTGGTCTGGCCAATGTCCAATCGTGATTTTTATAGACTTGAGTCAGCAGGTATTTGTAAGCAGCAATGCTGGGGTGCTGTGCAAGAACACTCTGGAACTCAACAAGACGTTCATCCGAACTCTTGACCTTGAGTCCTGGGATTTGTATTGCTTGAACTTCTTCGCTACCGTGGAGTTGCTGCAGCACCACTTTGGGGATGATGTTGGCCATGGCGGAGATGATGCCCGAGCACTTTAAGGCCCGTACATCGGTCTCCAAGCAAGCGTAGATGAGCACTTTTTCTGCAAAGGACTTCAATAAATCCTGGTTGAGAGAGCTCGAACCAGTTTGGTTGATGATGCCAAAAATTCTCTCATGGTGTTTTTCAAGCACGGTGTTCAACACCGCCTCAGGCAACTCGTGGTGAACTTTATTGGGCAACAAATGAAGATAACAGTGAGTGGGTGACTTTTGTGTGTGTTCAAACAAAAAATCAAAATAATTCACCAAACCGTCCGTGCTCAGATCTTGGTAGTAAAACGGCGTGGAGATCAAGACCGCGTGCAGTTTTAAGTAGTCGGCCAAATGAATCAACTTGGCAACCCCAGGCGCATTGGAATCCACGCATGCCAGCATGATGGCGCTGCTGGGAATGCCCTCTTTGATCAAATGGGCCAAGGCCTGAGTTTTTTCTTCGTGAGAAAACGAAGGTCCTTCCCCGCACTCACCAAAGAGTACAACACCGCTGGCCCCTTTGTAGAGTAGCGTACGAATATGGGACTCCAGGCGGTGCAAGTCCAAACTGTGGTCCGCTTTGACCGGGGTGAGCGCATCGGCCCAAACGCCTTTGAAGCCAGCTTTGAGTTGAAGGGGATTGTTCATGGTGAATCAGCGATGGCCTTTTTAGATCTGAAATTTCAGGTTTTCTGAGCAAGTTGATCAGAACCATGGTTCCTATTAAGCCTTATTTTGACGTCCAAGTCCACCCATCAACCCATCAACCCCATCTCATCGCGCCGATGATCGAAGTCATTGGTGAAACTTTTGACGCCCGACTCGCGCCAGCCAGACGTTGACTCTAGGCTTGGATGCCTGAACCTGGCGTGTGTCTGACGAGTTCAGTCTAGCCAAGCCAATGGATGAATCAAGCTCTTTAAGGTTGCGCGATTGTGGGTGAGCCCTTGCTGGTGCACCAAGTCGATGACGAATTCCAAGTGTGGGGAAACCTCCTGAATGCCCATGGGGTGTGCATTCATTGCACCATGGGGCAGGGAGTCTGAGCCCTTGGCATCCTTGAAGAGTTGATAAATTTCAGGAATCAAATGAGGGCTGGAGTTGCACAAGGTATCTTTGACCACGATCATGTGGTTGATTTGAATGACCTTGTGTTTTTGAGCCCATGCATCACTGTAGCTGTCTGGCGGATCGAAGACGGGTTTGATGAAAGGGTTTGGCGGTGCACTGCCGAGGACTGCCACATCAAGCTCACCTTTTTCGAGCATCTGGAGCATGTCTTGGTCCGTGGTGGCCATGGTGACCCACGGCGGATCTCTCCACTGTGCCACGTGCGGGGCTTCAAAGGCCAGCCATTGGTTGTCCTGGGGCTCGATACCGTACTCTTGCAGCAGCATGCCCCTGAGCCAAGTGACTGTGGTGACAGGGTAAGAGCGCACCCCGATGCGTTTGCCCTTGATGTCGCTGGGTTTCAACTCGCCGAACTTGGCGTTGTACATCAAGTAGGGATGCTGATAGCGACTCACCACCACACACGGCAATAAACTCAAAGGTATTCCAGCCTCCTTGGCTTGGAGGAAGGTGACGATGGCAAGTTCGGAGACATCAAATTCCAAGTCACGCACCGTCCGTTTAAAGGCAGTGTTGGGGACTTTGACGTCGGCAAATTCGATGCCTCGGTCTTTGAGAGTGATCTTGCCTTGGCGCAAGCGGTTGGTGTTGTCGTAGTCACCAATCATCGCCTTGAGCGGTGCAAGCTTGGGTGTCATATCAAACTCACTCATGGTATTTATAACGCGGGGTAAAGCAGTTTGGCGGTATTGGACAAAATATTGTCTTGGTCGCCAGAAGGCAAGAAGGCAAGGGCTGTTTGACTCTCGTGAAGAATTTCCTTCAGGCTGCCCTCAGAGGTTGGGAAGTTGGAGCCCCAAGCAATTCGGTTGGACCCAAACGCATTGACCACTTTGCCAATGAAGGATTCTGGCGTGGCTTGGCCTTTGTAAGAGCGCCTGATGGTAATGATGGTGAGCTTTAAGAAAATGTTGGGATGCTTGGCCACGCTCATGAGCGGCTCAGCGTCTGCATAAGGTGGCCCGCCTTCAGGGGGCACACCCATGAAGTGGTCGATGATGATGCGAGTCGTGGGGAATTTTTCAATCAGGGTGTTGAGCATGCCCAGTCCTTCGGGCTTCATTTGAACGCACACTGGAATGCCAAGGTCTCTGGCGGCTTCCCAGCCGGCAAAAGATCTGGGGTCGCCAAGGACGTCCGATTGTCCAGGCATGGTGCTGCCTGTGGTGAAGAGTCGAAGGCCTGTGAGACCTTGTTTGACCCAATGATTGATCTTTTCTGGTGCATCTGGGGTGAGCATGTTCACTGAAAATACACCCGAGAAGCGATCTGGGCGTGCTGCCACTGCTTCGGCCACATAAGAGTTGTCAAAGCCGTAACACGTTGAGGCTTGAACGATGGCGGATTTGGCAACGCCTGCTGCATCCATGTGCTCGATCAGTTGTTGCCAAGAAGTGGGACGGGTTTGAGACCAAGTCGATTGTGTGCCACCGAGGGGGTCGCGGGGGTATTTGACTTCATCGGTTGAAATGATGTGGGGGTGAATGTCGCGAATGGTGGTGGTCATGATGTGGTGATCGTCAAAGTAAAAACAAATAAGAGGGTAAAAGAAAAAGAAAAAAGAAAAAAAGAAAATTCAAATGGTTGGCAGCAGCAAGGCGGCGCAAATGACTCACAGTGGGACAAACATTTCTTCCAAATCATAGAGCTTGGGTAGAAGTCTTTGCTGATGACAGTATTTCATCAGGGCCTCGATGGCGGGTAAATTCGCCTGTGCACCGTAAGGCAAGGGGTCTCCAACAATTTTAGACAGTTTGAGATAGTTTTTGTCAACGTCGGTGTCGCAGTGTCCCGCTAAAATTTTTCGGGTGTATAGATTCTTGGATGCTTCAAAACCATTCATGAGGCTTTGAGCAAGCCATGGGTGGTCGCGCATCAAGGTGTCTTTGACAACAATCAGTCCGTGAGTGGGGTAGATTTTGGTGTCTTGGTACCATTGCCGCTCGACCTCTTCGTGGTGGGCGAAGAGCTCTTGATAGGGAACTTCCTCGCTTGATTTGGAGTCCCACCCATCTTTGGGTGCACCCGCACGTCCAATGCCAGCAGGCCCAGAAAAGGCCGCTTGAAGTTCGCCCGTTTGCATCATGCTCACCAAACTCTTGCCCTCAGGCACATGCTGCACATTGGGTGGGAGCACGAGTTCTTGGACGTGCTCTTCATCATCGACCATCCAAGTCACTTGATCAATGTCAACGTCATAGTGATTTTGAAGTATGCCTCTCGTCCATATGCCTGTGGAGACGGAATAGGCCCTGACGCCCACTTTTTTCCCTTCGATGTCTTTGGGACTGCGAATGGCGCCGCCCGGGTGCACCACAAATCCACTGTGGTGAAAGCGCCGCATGATGAAGACGGGCAAGGCCTTGAAGGGAGCGCCCATGGAGCGAGCAATCATGTAGGTTGCTGGCGCCATTTCGCAGACATCAAATTCAACACCACGCACCATGCGACGAAATGCAGCTATGATGGGATTGATGTTGAGAAAATTGGCTTGGATGCCTTCCAAGGGGACATCGCCATTGAGCAACGCAGCGGTGTGGCCATAGGGAGCAATGGCAATGTTGAGTGGCAGTGAGTTCTGGGTCATGGTGTTTTCAGTTCAAAGTGAGGGCGAGAGATCACTGTTTTTCGATTTTGGCGTTTTCGATGATGACTTTCCATTTTTTGGTGTCCGACGCGATCAAGTCCTTCATCTCATCGGGAGTACTGCCCTTGGGGTCAATTCCCAAGTCAAGCAGTTTGACTCTCACTTCGTTGTTGCTCAAAGCAAATTGAACGGCTTTGTTGAGTTTGTCCAAAATGGCACTGGGAGTTTTGGCGGCGGCTGAGATGCCATTCCATGACGATGCTTCAAACCCTGGAAAGCCGCTCTCGGCCATGGTGGGCACATTGGGCAATGCAGAAAAGCGTTTCTTGCCCATGAGCACGATGGCTTTGACTGAGTTGCCCTTCAAGGGACCCAGTAGCGGGGTCAATATCTCAACTCCAAAGTCGATATTTTTGCCCATCACGGCCGAGATCACTTCTCCGCTGGACTTGAAGGGCACGATGGTGAAGTCCGCTTTGGTCGTGGTTTTGAAGAGTTCTGCTGCCAAGTTTTGAGTGCTACCGATATTGATGCTTCCCGCATTCATTTGTCCTGGGGTGCGGTTGGCCAAGGCGATGAGGTCTTGTACGGTGTTGATGCTGGAGTTGGCATTGACGACCACGGCGATGTCAAAAAATCCAATGGTCGAGACATGGGAGAAGTCTTTGTTGATGTCAAAAGGCAAGTTCTTGAACAATGAACTGCCCAGCGTTTGTCCATTGCCCACAATACCCAGGGTATAGCCATCGGGTTCTGATTTGGCGACAACGTCTGTGCCTGGAATCAAGCCTGCGCCGGGGCGGTTGTCGATGACGATGGTTTGGGCCAAGTTTTCAGACATTTTTTGAGCCACGATTCTGGCCGTCAAGTCGCCCACGCCACCCGGTCCATAAGGCACCACCAGTCGGATGGGCTTGGAGGGAAAGACGTCACCCAACGCCAAGCTCATCCCCAGCATGGTGCTCAGTGAAACAATGATGTTCAAGGCCAGTTGTTTTTTACCCATGTGTGTTTGCCAATCGTTGAGTGTTCTTGGGAATTTATTGGATTGCATCGCCTTTGATGGTGATGCGCCTGAGTTTGCGCAACTCTTGTGCGTCAAAATTTTGTCTTGCGTGCAGCACGCAGCGGTTATCCCACATGACCAAATCGCCTGGCGTCCAGCGATGCTCATAGGTGAATTGCGCTTGTTCTTGATGGTCAAATAACTGCTCGAGCAAAGCATCGCTAGCACCCTTGTCAAGACCAACGACTGACTCGGTCATGAGGCGATTGACGTAGAGGGCTTTTTGTTTCGTGACAGGATGGGTGCAGACCATGGGGTGGGCAAAGCGCCGAGCATTGTGCCCTGTGGGCGCTTTGAGTCGACCCACACTCATGGTGGCGTTGTCACCGGGCTCATAACTGTGGACTGCTTTGAGGGCGGCGATTTTGTCTTTCATCTCTGCACTCAGGGCTTGGTAGGCCTTGTACATATTGGCAAAAAGGGTGTTACCGCCTTTGCTGGGGATGTGGATGGCATACAAAATCGTGGCCATCGAAGGCTTTTCAACGTAGCACATGTCGGAGTGAAAAAACATCTCGCCATCGGGTAGCGCTCCGACGTACTCGCCATTGTCTTTTTCGTTGGTCACATACATGATCGATGGGTGCGTGGTGCTGATTTTGTATTCGCCCAAAGTGCTCACGAGCTCGCCAAAATATTGGCCGAACTGAACTTGTTGCGCTTCAGTGAGTGTTTGATTGGGAATGCAGATGACGCCATGTTCATGCCAGGTTTGGATGAGAAGGGTGATCTCTTTGGCGTTCAAGCTCTCTTCTAAGTTGAGGCCGGAAATTTTGGCGCCAATGGCATTGGATAACAGTGAAATTTCAAGAGACATGATTGGTGTTAAAACTTCAATAAATTGTTTTCATGAGAATGTTTTCATGCTAAAGCGTTGGGGGTGATCAATGCATAGAGAAAACCCTTGCGATCGTGGCGTTGAAAAGGTTTAAATTCAATGCAACTCCGCAATTCAGAGGCCCTATGCGTCTATCTATTTTTAGCCATTCACTTCGGGTTATACCCGCCATAACTTTTTGGTTGTTGTCCACCGCGTTGTGCGCTCAGACGTATCCCAACAAGCCCATCAAGTTTTACTTGCCCAATGGGCCCGGTGGCATAGGTGATTTGATCACTCGAGTGGTGACACAAAAAGTGAGCGAGAAAATTGGTCAACAAATCGTCGTCGAAAATAGACCGAGCGCGGCAGGCGTTCAAGCCTTCTCGACCGTGCAGCAAGCGCCAGCCGACGGTTATGCATTGGCATTGATTGGCAATGGTTCAGCGATCAGCTATACCTTGGTCAAAAATTTACCCTTCAATGTGAAGACCGACTTTGAAGCGGTGACCACCATGGCGCGATTTTCCATCGTACTCTTGGTCAATCAAAACTCTAAATTCAATAGTGTGAAGGATGTGATTGACTTCTCTAAAAAGAATCCTGGACAAATGAACTTTGGTGCCATCAATGTGGGTTCAACCCAATACCTGGGCGTTGAACTCTTCAAACAACTTGCAGGTATTCAAGAGCAGACCATCCCTTTCAATTCCACCGCCTCGGTGCTCACGGCCTTGAAGAGCGGTGATATCGATGTGGCCTTTGAGTTTGTAGGGCCGGTGTACACCTCCATTGCCGCTGGGAATATCAAGTGCTTGGGCGTGGGGGCCAACCAACGCCTCTTTAATTTACCCAATGTGCCCACAGTCGCCGAGAGTGGGTTGCCAGGCTACGAGGTGAGCTCATGGAATGGGGTTTTTGTGAAAGCCGGAACGCCAAAGTCCATCATCGCCAAATTGAGCAAAGAGTTCACTGATGCCATGTCCTCTCCCCAGGTCATTCAAAGCATCAAAAACATGAATGCCGACCCTTTGTCATTGAGCACTGAGGATACTCAGGCCCTGTTGCTGTCGGACATCAAAAAGTGGCAAGCCGTCATCCAAAACGCACACATTCCTTTGAACTGACTCGCCTGGAGCTTCGTGGGGTGGGTTCAAGCATTCACTGAAAAAACGTTTTGCACTCTTTGAGAAGTTCATGGGGCGCTTCTTCGGGAATGTAGTGACCGCACGGTAAAGCGGCCCCGGATACTTGATGCGCCACTTGCTGCCATTCCCTCAAGGGATCAAAGCATTTTTGGATGACGCCCTCTAGCCCCCAGAACACTTTGAGTGGGTGGTGGATTTTGAGTCCAGAGTTCAAGCTCTCCAGGTCATGCACGAGATCAATGCTGGCGGATGCTCTGTAGTCTTCACACAAACCGTGCGCGGCTCCCGCTCGCGAGAGGCACCGCACATACTCCGCAACGGCCCTGGGGTCAAAGGGCGCCATCCCAGCACTGCGGTTGCCCATCACATCACGGATGTAGTCGCCTGGACTTGACTCAATGAGCCTCTCAGGCATGGGCGAGGGTTGGATTAAAAAGAACCAATGCCAGTAAGCCCTGGCAAACGCTTCATTGGTTTGTCGGTACATGGCCAACGTGGGGGCAATGTCAAGAAGCATCATGCGCTTGACGCAGTCGGGGTGGTCAATCGCCAATCGGTGTGCCACCCGAGCGCCTCTATCGTGGGCGAGCACATCGAACTGTTCGTACCCCAATAACTTCATCACCATGACTTGGTCTTTTGCCATGGCTCGTTTGGCGTAATTGCTGTGGTCTACCAAACCTTGGGGCTTGGAGGAGTCGCCATACCCTCTGAGGTCCGTCATCACCACGGTGTGGGTTTGGGCCAAACTGGGGGCAACCCGGTGCCAAATGGCGTGCGTTTGAGGGTGTCCGTGCAGGAGTAGCAGTGGCGGGCCGTTGCCTGCGATGCAGGTATTGATGTGCACATCTCCCAAGTCTAAGAGTTGGTGTTTGAAATCTGGAAAGAGCTTGGACATATTCACAATCGGGTTGGAGCGGATGATGGCAGAGGATCGATTTTTACCGATTTTTTCACTCTTCATGAAGTTGACTGAAGTTTTAAGCCGCGGCGCCGGAGTGGGTGTCAAAGTGGGTCAAGACGGCCCAGTCCCAGCCAGGTGTGATGAATTTAAAATTCGTCATAAAATGGTGACAACTGGAGACAATATCGATGTCGAAGAAGACGGATGTGGGAGCGTTTTTTGCGCCATGCTGGCTCTTGGTTTTGGCGAGCACCTCCATGGCCCAAAACACAGGCCCACAGGGCACAAGCCCAGACCAACCCAATGGGCTGATTGACCACGTCAGCCCTTTGGCACCCATTGTGGAGAAGCAAGAAGCCCAAAAAGCAGTTTTACCCACGGTCGTGGTCAAAGGGCGTGTTGACAATGGGCTAGGGACCTCGGATGCGGCCTCTGGTGGTGTCATTTCGGCGGCCAGCTTGGCCGATTTGGCGGTTTTGCGCCCTGGAGACACTCTGCAAAGTGTCCCAGGTCTGGTGGTCACCCAGCACTCAGGGGACGGCAAAGCCAACCAATATTTCTTGCGTGGCTACAACCTTGACCATGGGACCGACTTTGCGGTCTCTGTGGACGGAGTGGTCGCCAATAAGCCCACCCATGCCCATGGACAAGGCTATCTGGATCTGAATTCTTTAATTCCTGAGTTGATCGATCACATCGACTACAAAAAAGGACCCTATGACGCAAGCCATGGCAACTTTGCCAGCGCAGGCTCGGCCGATGTGGTTTATAAGAATTCACTGGCCGCCAATGTGTTCGATTACACCTTGGGCGCTTATGGGTATCAACGGATCTTGTTGGCGGGCTCCAAGCCTTTGCTGAGCGCAAACACAGCCCTTGGCCTTGACACCAGTTTGATCCCAGATGCTCCCATAGCATTGTTAGCTTTGGAGTTGCAACATCAAGACGGCCCTTGGCAGGTGCCAGAGAAGTTGCAAAAGGTCAATGGAGTGCTCAAGTTAAGCCAAGGCAGCGCCAGTCTGGGTTGGTCCGTCACTGGTGCTTATTACACCTCGCACTGGAACGCCACTGATCAAGTTCCTCTATCCATGATCAGTTCTGGGCAACTGCCACGATTGGGAACCATGAATCCAAGCGATGGGGGCGATAGCGCTCGCATGGCCTTGTCGGGCGAGCATCATGAAAGCCTAGATGACGGCTATCGAAAGTGGTCCGCCTTTGTTGAACATGAAACGCTCACTTTGTGGTCGGACTTTACCTTTTTTAAATTGAGACCGGTCAGTGGCGACCAGTTCGAACAAAACGAAGGACGAAACGTCTTCGGTGCGAATTGGGTTCAGGGTTGGTATCATGAGCTCTTGGGTTGGGACTCCAGCACCGAGATGGGACTTCAAGTTCGCTATGACAACATCAATCTGGGACTGTTCAATACCCAAACAAGGCGTGTGCTGTCGATGGTCAGTCAAGGCCATGTGGACGAGTGGATGACTGGGGTTTATGCAAAAAATATGACGACATGGACCCCTTGGGCTCGGTCGGTGATCGGGGCCCGGATGGACCAAGTGAACATGCGCTTGGGTGCACAGGAGAATGTCCTCAACAGCGGTCATGCGTCGGCGGCACAACTCTCGCCCAAGCTCTCAGTCATCTTGGGGCCCTGGGCTCAAACGGAAACCTTCTTCAATGCGGGAAGGGGATTTCACAGCAATGACGCTCGGGGCGTCATCGACAAAGTTGATCCCACGACCTTGACGTTGAGTCCTGCCATACCCGCATTGGCATCGAGTTTTGGCTCAGAGGTGGGGCTCAGAACTCAGTTCATCAAAAACGTGCAGAGTTCCTTCTCGCTGTGGCAACTCAAAAGCAGCTCTGAACTGATCTACAACACCGACTCTGATCTGGGGAGTACATCGGCCAATGGCGCTAGCAATCGGGTTGGGGTGGAGTGGCACAACCACTATGCGCCCAACGAGCAAGCGTTTGTGGATGTCGATCTGGCCTGGACCAAAGCCCGTTTTGAAAACATGAATGACAATGGCGAAGTCGGAAACCACATTCCCAATGCCGTTGGCAAGGTGGGGATGTTGAGGGTGGGAGTTCACCGTTGGGGGCCGTGGTCCATGGGCTGGGAAACGCGCTACATAGGTGCCTACCCATTGACGCAAGATGGCTCACAAGTCGCGCCCAGTGTATTGGTGTCGAATTTGCGCATCAAACGCACCATCAACGACAGCACTCACTTGTCGATTGATTTACTCAATGTCTTCAATCGCCAATACTTTGACATGGCCTATTCCCAAGACTATCAAGTGTCACGCGTGGCCATGCCCGTGTTCAGTGGGATCACAGTTCACCCGGGTGAGCCTCGCCAGATGAGGCTGGCTCTATCCATCGGATTTTGAGGTCGCACGGGTCCGAAAGCTTGGACTTTGCAGTGGTTTCGAGAGCAACATGCAGAAAAAAGCCCAAGAGTGAAATGCAGCTACGGCGTGAAGGCGTGAAGGCGTGATGAAGCGCTATGGCAGTGTGCCCGTGCCAAAAAAATCAATGATTGAAGGCATAGCCGAGGCTGAAAATCATTTCATTGCTGCGCAACTTTTGTGAGGCGCTGCCTTGATAAACTGGCACATTGCTCATGTTGGTCAAAATTTGTTTGTTGCTCCACTCAAGATAGAACGGTTTATACACAACATACCGCATCCCAAACTCAACGGAGGCCGAGGTGCCCACAATGCGCCACCAACCGTTGTTGAAGCCCAAGGCGTTGGTGAGGGTCTTTTTCTCCATTTGGTATTCGTTGCCATTGATTTCACTCCAAGGGTGAACCACTGCAATGCCAGCGCCGACTTTGCTGATGAAGGAAAGTCCCGAGGTCTCATCGGGTGCACCGAGCAAGGGCTTGCGGTAGGACAAGTTGACCATGATTTGGTTCAAGCCGTTGTGGAGCATGTAGGAGAAAAACTGGTTCGAGAGCACTTGGGGGCCTACACCTCCCTTGTTGGTGCCGGTGACATTGGCCACTTGGCCAATGGTGCTGGTGAATTTGGTGTGATCCAAGCTCAGATCCAGAGCCATGGTCTTGGCCTCGTCAAGGTAGCGTCCCAGCCTTAAATTGTCTGGGCTGCAGCAAGTGGGGAAATGGTATTCGTCATGGCCTTGAACGCCATTGACCGTGAAATTGTTGCCAAGAGAGGGCTGGCTCACATTGATGTTGGAGTCAGAGAAATGAGTTTTGTTGTACCCCCACGTGAAAAACCAATCTTCGCTCTTGAACAAGCGACTGTCGTCAGGCATTTGTGTTGGAGTGGATTGCGATGCAGTCGCTGCTTGAGCGGTCGTGTTGGCATTGGAGGTTTGCGCTTGAGAACCAGCGGCCAACAACAACAAGGACAGGATGAGGGCTAGTTTTGCCATTTTGTGTTTTCAGTGAATATTAATCAGCACAATTGTAGCGCTGTCGGCCCGGTGAAGCCAGTGATATACCCACTCAAGAGTTTTCAATCGACCCGCATTGAGCCTTCACAAATGGGCCATTTTCGAGAGTCATCGGGAGCTCTTTTACCTTGCTCTAGGTGCCAATGGCCTCTTTGGGCCGGTACACACTGATCAGGTTGGCGCACAGGACCATCAAGGAGCCCAGCACCATGATGGGGTGAAACACCTCTGCATACACGAAAACACCAATGAGCGTGATGAGCGGCAGTCGTAGGAAATCCAAGGTGACCACCACGCTGATGTCGGTTTTTTGCATCGCTCGTGCCATGCAAAAGTGCGAAGTCATCGATGACAAACCGACCACGAAAAGCCATAGCCATTGAACACCCTCGGGCATGGTGAG
>CAIPFK010000155.1 GCA_903864315.1 uncultured Burkholderiales bacterium
CACCCAATTCAAAACTCAAATCCATGGGGCCCATCATCAATGCATTGACACCTGGAACGCTTGCAATTTCTTCTGCCTTCTCTACGCCCTCTGCATTTTCAATCATTGCAATGACAAAGACACCGTCGTCTCGCTCTTGCTTTAACTTTTGCGCAGGCGCCTTTTGATAAAGGGACGCAGCACTCAAAGCCGCCATGCTTCTTTTACCCAAGGGAGGGTATTTACACAGCTGCACGGCTTTTAAAGCCTCGTGCGCATTGCTGACGTGTGGGAAGATGATTCCATTTGCGCCAGCATCTAAGATCGGACCGACAAGGGAGACTTGCGCTTGAGGGACTCGGACCCAAGAAATTAAGCCATTTGACTTTGCAGACAATGAAATATCAGAGATCTCACGCAAAGAAAAGATACCGTGCTCAGCGTCTATATAGAAGCCATCAAATCCCGACTCTTTGACCAAGTAAACAATATCAGCGGTTTTGGATTGTCTGAGTGAAATGATTTTTAAAAAACCCTTTGTCTTCAGTCGAACATCAAATGTATCGTTCATATCTTTTCAGTTTTAAATTTAGTCAGATGGTAAAAATTTAAGCGCAGTCAGGGGGTGCATATCCCCTGTTTGCAAATCCAGCGTCAACAGTAATGACATGCCCAGAGATTGCACCGGCCTTTGATGAACAAGCAAAGGTGACCACATCAGCGACTTCCGCTGGCGCCAGCAAGTGCCCTCGTGGGAATTCCCGCGTCAACTCACGCCAACGCTCCTCATCACCCAACTCTAAGAGCGCTCGTTTTTTCAAAGACTTTTTAGACTTCTCGGTCTCCACCCATCCGGGATTGACCCCCAACACGCGAACACCATGATCCATGCTGACACTACCAACTGTTTTGGTGAAGGCCACCAAAGCTGCGTTGCCCATCGAACCGGCCACATACGCGTATTCAAGTTTTTCAGCACCAATCCCAATGACATTCAGAATCACACCTTTTTGTCTTTGAGCCATGTAGCGGTAAACCTCGCGAGTCAAGTTGATGTAGCCAAATATTTTCAACTCCCAACCATTGCGCCAAGTTTTTTCGTCCAAATTCAACAACGTGCCTCTTGGTGTATTGCCTGCATTGTTGATCAAAATATCGACTTTTGGACACTCAGCCATCAAGCGTTCAATGGCATCCGTTTGCGTAATATCTATCGCATGGGGTGTGACTTGCACACCATAAGCTTGCGCCACCTCTTGCGCAACCGCATTGAGTTTCTCTGGGTCACGGGCAACCAAATGCAAGTCACAGCCTTCTTGAGCCATTGATTTCGCAATGGCGAGACCTATGCCTTGCGAAGCACCCGTGATCAAGGCCGTTTTTCCTTTGAGTTCAAGATCCATTGAAACCGTATTCCTATAAGTTTAAACAATCGATGTCTTCAACCGACGACAGGCCTGAGTTCAATCAAATCAGGACAACAGCCGTCCGAGGAAGTCAACGCAAAGAGCACAGCGTTGGCAACATCTTGTGCAGCAATGGGCTTAAATGTTCGATTGGCAATGGCTTTGAGTACTTCAGGGTGAGTGATCGCGCTGCGCATTTCGGTGTCCACCATGCCAGGCGCTATTTCTGTGACTTTGATCAGATCTTTTTTCAACTCTAACCTAAAGCCCTTGGCCAATGCAGATAAGGCATGTTTTGTTGCCGCATAAACGACCGAATGCATGTTCACATTGCGTGCAGAAAGTGAGGTGATAAAAACCAAATGACCTGCACCTCTGTTTTTCATTTGCTCAGCGATTGCTCTCGTCACATCGTATGCAGCAACCACGTTGATGGCAAACATGTGCTCACACTCGTCAGTTGTGACCTCTAAGACAGGCGCATAGGTCAAAGTACCCGCATTGTTGACCAAAATATTTGCATTTGAACTCCACTCAACAAGTCTTTTCACAAATTGACGGTCACCTAAATCACCATTCATGTAGGGCGCTTGAACGCCATACGATAGGCATTCAGATTGAACCGCTTTTAGCTCGACTTCTTTTCTGCCCGTGAGGTAAACATTCACGCCAGCACGTGCAAGCGTTAAAGCACAAGCTCGACCTATTCCTGCGCTAGCACCTGTGATCAAGGCCCATTGGCCTTTTAAATTTGCATGGGTTTGCATTTTTTCGACTCCTTAGTCTGGAATGCCTGCAGGGGGCTCGTTCAAATTTACAGTATCGTAATTGGCTGGAATGATCACTTCTAAAATTTCTAGATCATCAGAGAACCCAAGGACGGTGTGTTTGATTTTTGGGGGTTGCAACCAACAACTCCCCTCTTTCATTAAAAACTCGCCCTTGCCCTCAAATTCATTTCTCACCCAACCTTTAAGCACGTAAACCATTTGATAATGAACATTGTGAAAGTGTCGATGTGCAATCTCTTTGGCATCATAGGGTTTGGCTCTTTTATTGACATGTACATCAACCATTCCACCGGTTGCCTCAATCATGCCCATGTCTCTGGATAAGGCCCAAGGCCTAAATCCATCCGTTTTGAATGAATCTTCTTCCAAATGACTCACGTGAAAGGCTTGCTCTGGCCAATCAGGGTAATCACTTGCTTTCTTATCAGCAGGGTAATTTTCTTCTTTATAAACTTTAAATTCGCG
>CAIPFK010000156.1 GCA_903864315.1 uncultured Burkholderiales bacterium
AATGCTTTTGAGTTATTCACCTTTGTTGGTGGTGATTCTGGAGTCTTTGCTGTTGCAGCAAAGTATGCAAAACGCGCTTCGCCATCCCTGATTTTGGATTGACATGGTCCAGTTGAATGCTACCTACCTCGATACTTCGAACGGTAATTGGAGCGGCAGTTTGTTGTGCTCCTATGCATTCTTAAGGCATTCCTGGCAAACAGAATGGGTGGGATTGCCCAAGCTTGTCAATGACTGTGTCGACAATTTGAATCTGATGACAGTTAAAGGAGATCCTCAAGTCCAGAACCTCGTAGAAGCAGCATTGTCGATTGCCCATCAAATTGAAAAAGAAAAAGGTTGCGGAACAGAAAACCCAGAGCCCAGTTATCACAACCGACTACATTTTGCTGAGTCACTGACAACCATGACGTTGCAGTGCATCTTAGAGGTTCGTCACGGCGCCAAATTAGATTTGACTTGGCAGGCCACGCTGTTGCTGATGGCCCTATCGCATGATTTTCGCCACTCTGGGCGTATCAATCGGCATGTATCGGAGATCGAATCCAACTCTGTGCAATTTTTGATTCCTATTTTGATGTCTAAAAACGTCGACCAAATCTGGATAGACCGCATCAGCGACGTGATCTTGCGGACTGATTTCAGTTTGGTCAAGGAAAACCATTCACGCGTTGCTGGCCGCGCGTTTCAATGGGATCTTGAATGGGCTACCGTATTACTGAATGAGGCCGATGTCATGGCCAGTGCTTCGCACATTTTTGGACCTCTCAATAGCACTGCGTTGTCTTTAGAGTGGAAAGCCATTGATTTCCCTCCCTTTGCAACTGTGGCAACCGAAATGGGCCGACGTCAATTTTTGTCTACACTGGAGTTTTCAAGCTATTCAGGCCAGTTATTGTCTTCCGGCATCTTGGAACCGATTAGAAAATCATGATGTTTATATTCTTGAGTGAATTTATGCATCTTCAATATTCACCATTTCAAAATTAATCTTATGTTGAATTGCATCCAATGTCGTGCAGAAATTCAAGATGGCAAACGCTTCTGCTCAGATTGCGGAACTCCGCAATTTTTATTGTGTCCCAACTGCAATTCACAGTCACCTCTAGGCAAAGCTTTTTGTGCGGATTGCGGCACGTCGATCGGCTCTGTTCAAAAATCTAGCCAACCGCCAGCACTGGGTTCAGTTGAAAAAACTCCAGAATCCTGGGATGAACCCAAAGAGATCATCAGTGGTGAACGCAAAGTAATCACTGTGTTATTTGCAGACATCAAAGGGTCGATGGAGATCATCGAAAACCTGGACCCTGAAGATGCTCGTGCATTGGTCGAACCGGCTTTGCAGCTGATGATGGATGCCGTTTTACATTACGACGGATACGTGGTGCAAACCACAGGTGATGGTATTTTCGCCATGTTTGGCGCACCTGTGGTTCACGAAGATCACGCGCATCGTGCACTCTATGCTGCCTTGCGCATGCAAAATGACCTCAAAGACTATTCAGAACGCATCAGCGCAGCAGGTCATCAAGCAATACAAGGCCGGGTGGGCGTTCATACCGGCGAATCGGTGGTTCGACCGTTGAGACTTGGCAATGGCCAAGTGGAGTACACACCCATAGGACATTCCGCCAGCTTAGGGGCTAGACTCCAAACCCTGGCCCCTGTTGGCTCGATTGCCGCATCAGAAGCAATCCGGCAACTGTGTGAAGGCTCTTGCG
>CAIPFK010000157.1 GCA_903864315.1 uncultured Burkholderiales bacterium
ACTCGAGCATTGAAGTCCCTCATTTGATGATCGCGTTACTGGATCAGTCCGATGGTGTTGCGCCGCTCTTGCAGCGCGCAGGCGTGAACACCTCGGGCTTGAAAAAGGCAGCGCAGGCCTTGCTCGATCGCTTGCCCAAGAGTGCCTCACGAGAACAAGTTCAAGTTGGCCGCGAGATCGTTACGCTGTTACAGCTGGCAGAAAAGGAAGCGATCAAACGCCAAGATCAATTTGTGGCAAGCGAGCTTTTTTTCTTTGTTTTGTCTGACGACAAAAGCGAGAGCGCTCAAATCGCCCGAGACAACGGTTTGAACAAGGCCAACTTGGAGGTCGCCATCAAATCCTTGCGCGGTGGTGAAAGTGTCAACTCGGCCAATCCAGAGGGGCAACGAGAGGCGCTTAAAAAATACTGCATGGACCTCACCGAGCGCGCGAGAAAAGGCAAGCTCGACCCCGTGATTGGGCGAGACGATGAGATTCGTCGTGCCATTCAAGTGCTGCAGCGGCGCTCCAAAAACAATCCTGTGCTCATTGGTGAGCCAGGTGTTGGCAAGACCGCCATCGTCGAAGGCCTGGCCCAACGCATCGTCGCGGGTGAAGTGCCCGATTCACTCAAAGGCAAACGGGTTCTCTCCTTGGACATGGCCTCTCTCTTGGCCGGTGCTAAATTTCGTGGTGAGTTTGAAGAACGACTCAAAACCGTGCTCAGTGAACTGGCCAAGGACGAGGGACAGACCATTGTCTTCATCGATGAACTCCACACCATGGTCGGTGCTGGCAAGGCCGAGGGGGCCATGGACGCGGGCAACATGCTCAAGCCCGCGCTGGCTCGGGGAGAGCTCCATTGTGTGGGCGCCACAACGCTAGATGAATACCGCAAATTCATTGAAAAGGATGCGGCACTGGAGCGGCGATTCCAAAAAATCATGGTGGGTGAGCCCACGGTGGAAGCCACGATTGCGATTTTGCGCGGTCTTCAAGAAAAATACGAAGTTCACCATGGTGTGGAGATCACCGACCCAGCCATCGTGGCAGCGGCCGAACTGTCTCACCGCTACATCACCGACAGGTTTTTGCCAGACAAGGCCATTGACTTGATTGATGAAGCGGCGGCCAAAATCAAAATTGAAATTGACTCCAAGCCCGAGGTGATGGACCGATTGGATAGGCGTCTCATTCAGCTCAAAATTGAGCGCGAAGCCGTGCGCAAAGAAACCGATGAAGCGTCGCAAAAGCGCTTGCTCTTGCTTGAAGAGGAAATGGTCAAGTTGGAGAAAGAGTACGCTGACCTCGAGGAAATTTGGAAGAGCGAAAAAGCCCAAGCCCAAGGCGGTGCCTTGATCAAGGAGGAGATTGAGGGCTTGCGCTATCAAATCGAAGAGTTCACGCGCAAGGGCGACTTCAACAAAGTCGCCGAGTTGCAGTACGGCAAATTGCCTGAACTTGAAAAACGCCTCAAAGAGGCCAATGCCCGTGAGAGCACGGCCCAGCAAAGCGGCACAGGCACGCGGCGTTTGCTGCGCACCCAAGTCGGCGCCGAAGAGATCGCTGAGGTCGTTGCGCGCGCGACTGGCATTCCGGTCTCCAAACTCATGCAAGGTGAGCGTGACAAGTTGCTTCAGATGGAGAGCTTTTTGCACCAACGCGTGGTCGCCCAAGAGGAGGCCATCACCGCGGTGGCCAACGCCATTCGCCGCTCCAGAGCTGGTCTTGGAGACCCCAACCGCCCCACAGGCTCGTTTCTCTTTTTGGGACCCACGGGTGTGGGCAAGACGGAGCTGTGCAAGGCCTTGGCAGGGTTCATGTTCGATAGCGAAGACCACATGATTCGCATCGACATGAGTGAATTCATGGAAAAACACTCGGTGAGCCGTTTGATTGGTGCACCTCCTGGGTATGTGGGGTACGACGAGGGGGGCTATTTGACCGAAGCCGTGAGACGCAAGCCCTACAGCGTGATTTTGCTCGACGAAGTGGAGAAAGCGCACCCCGATGTGTTCAACATCTTGCTGCAAGTCTTGGACGATGGTCGTTTGACCGATGGCCAAGGGCGCACAGTGGACTTTAAAAACACGGTGCTCGTGATGACCTCCAACATTGGCTCCCACGTGATTCAGCGCAAAACCGGACACGACCCCGCCGAGGTCAAGGATGCGGTGTTTGAGGAGCTCAAAAAGCATTTCAGACCCGAGTTTTTGAACCGAATTGATGAGACGGTGGTGTTCCACTCCTTGAGCGCGGACAACATCTCCCTCATTGCCGACATCCAACTCAAGGTCTTGGCCTCTCGTTTGGCCAAAATTGATTTGGAATTGGTGGTCTCTCCTGCGGCCTTGGCCGAGTTGGCCAAGGTGGGTTTTGATCCCCAGTATGGGGCCAGACCCTTGAAGCGGGCCATTCAGCAGCGCATTGAAAATCCCTTGTCCAAATTGCTTTTGGAGGGGTACTTCCATCCCAAGGATGTGATTCAAGTCGGTGTGGATCCTGTGCTCAAGCCGGGGGAGTTTTTCTTTCGCAAATGACAAGAGGAGCGCGTGAGCGAGAACGCTCGAACCGGGCCCGTTGCCTTCTTGGGGGTGATGGGCTCTTTTTTTGGGGGTTGAGCGGCTGGCGCCAAGTGCGGCCCAAGGCGGCTTGGCTTAGTGTCTAGGGAATGAACGAGGGGAAATGTTTTTCTCTCTGTGGGAGAATGAGGGGTGGGTGCAGTTTGTCGCCCATATGACGTGAGTTGAGTCCAGGCTCTGCGCACCCGCCCTCAGAAAGAGTCGTTTTTGCATGAACACCGCCACCGTGAACCCCCAGGCTCAGGCGCACTCCAGCGCAACTGATTTGCCGCATGAAGGCGGCACCACACCCCGCGCACCGGTGGTGAAAGATATCAAAATCATTGCCCTGGTGTGCCTGGCTCACTCGAGTTCCCATTTTTCACACTTGATTTTGCCCTTGATGTTTCCCGTCTTTGTCAAAGTCTTTGGTCTGAGTTATGCCGCCTTGGGCCTGTTGATGACCCTGTTTTTTGGCATCTCTGCGGCGGGCCAAGTGTTGGCGGGTTTTGTGGTGGACCGCTTTGGTGCTCGACCCGTGCTCTTGGGCTCCGTCTTCTTTTTGGGTCTTGGCTGCGTCATTGCGGCCTTTGCGACGGGGTACATTGATTTGCTGGTGTGCGCTGCGTGCTTGGGGGTGGGCAACGCGTCTTTCCATCCGGCCGACTACACCATCTTCAATCAGCGAGTGACACCGGCTCGACTGGGGTATGCCTACAGCGCCCACGGTCTCACGGGAAATTTGGGCTGGGCCGTCGCCCCCGTGTTCATGGCGAGTCTGAATGGGCTGTGGAATTGGCAAGCGGCCTTCATGGGCGCGGCCATTTTGATTTTTGCCATTTTGCTGTTGCTGCTCTTTAACCAAGAGGACATCACCACCGAGGTGGTGGTGCACACCCAAGAAGCACCCAAGACATCGGCGTTGACCATTTTGAGGTTGCCCATTTTGTGGTGGTGCTTTGGCTTTTTCTTGTTCTCGACCGTCATGCTCTCGGTGGTGCAAAATTTTGGCATGACGATCATGCAGCAACTCTTTGAAGTGAGTACCCAGTTGGCCACCACCACGCTCACGGCCTACATGTTGTGCGCTGCTGCAGGCATGTTCACGGGTGGGTTTGTGGCCACCCGTTGGCCCAATCGAAGCGAACGCGTGGTGGCCACTTGCATGAGCTCTGGCGCTCTTTTGGTGGTCCTGTGTGCCTCCACCGTTTTGGGGGGCTGGGGCTCCATGGTGGTGCTCGCGTTCACGGGTTTTGCGCTCGGTATTGGTGGCCCCTCCAGAGACTTGATGATACGCCGCGTCACACCCAAAGGGGCCACGGGTCGGGTGTATGGTTTGGTCTACTCGGGCTTTGATGCGGGCTTTGCATTGGCCCCCGCGGTGTTTGGATTCTTCATGGACCATGGTTGGTTTGCGGGCACCTTGGTCGGAGGAGCCTTCACCTTGATCATCAGTGTGCTCTTGGCACTTCGGGTGAGCCGACTCGAGCCCATGCAACTGGTTTGAATCAAGAAAAAGGGCCCATGCCATGACGAACACCCCACACCAAGGGACTGAGCAAGCCAACGCACATGCCAACGCACATGCCAAGGAGCATGCCAAAGAACAATTGGCCGGACACTTGCTGGTGCAGTGTTTGGTCGAGCAAGGTGTGACCCATGCCTTTGGGGTTCCGGGTGAGAGTTTTTTGGCGGTCCTGGATGGGTTTTATGCGTATCGAGAACACATCAGCTTCGTGATCAATCGCCAAGAAGGGGGAGCGGCCAACATGGCCGAAGCAGCGGGCAAACTCACCGGGCGGCCTGGCGTGTGCTTTGTCACCCGAGGACCCGGCGCCACCAATGCCTCCATCGGTGTGCACACCGCCTTTCAAGACAGCACGCCCATGGTGCTGTTTGTGGGCGATGTGGGCGCTGACTTCAGAGACCGCGAGGCCTTTCAAGAGTTGGACTTCAACAGTTTTTTTGGTCCCAGCACCAAAGGCATGGCCAAGCGGGTCGAGCGCATTGACCGCGCTGAGCGCATCCCTGAATACGTGGCCCGGGCGTTTGCCTTGGCCATGAACGGCAGACCGGGTCCTGTGGTCGTGGTGTTGCCAGAAGACATGTTGCGTGAGACGGTGCATGCTCAACCCTTGGCCCGAGTTGAAGCGGCCCAGGCCTGGTGCGACCCTGGGTCACTGCGTCAATTGAGAACCTTGCTCTTGCAAGCCCAGCGCCCGCTCGTGATCGCAGGCGGTGGGGGTTGGAGCGTGCAAGCGGCCCAGGCCTTGGAACGCTTTGCCCAGAATTGGCAATTGCCCGTGGCCTGTGCGTTTCGTTTCCAAGACACCTTTGACAACGCACACCCACTCTACGCCGGCGAAGTAGGAATTGGACTCAATCCCCAATTGGCGCAACGCATTGAACAAAGCGACTTGATCGTGGCCATTGGCCCACGCTTGGGCGAGATGACGACCAATGGTTACAGTCTATTGAAGGCCCCCAAGGCCGATCAAAAACTCGTGCACATCCATTCAAGCGCAGATGAGCTCGGCCGTGTCTATCAAGCCGATTTGACCATGCTCTCGAGCATGAACGCTGCGGCGAGGAGCCTGGAAGTGCTCGACGCCCCCAATGAGGTCGCTTGGAGTGCATGGAGCGCATCGGCTCACCAAGATTATTTGAACAACTTGGTGCCGCAGCCGCTCCCGGGTCGGGTGGACATGGGCGAGGTGATGGCCGTGTTGACAAGAACGCTCCCAGCCGATGCAGTCCTCACCAATGGGGCGGGCAATTTCTCCAGTTGGTTGCACCGCTTTCACGTTTACCACGGACTCTCCAAGGGCTTCAAAACCCAACTCGCACCGACCTCTGGGGCGATGGGCTATGGGGTCCCTGCGGGCATCGCCGCCAACATTCTCACCCAGCGCGTGTCCTTCACCATTGCTGGGGATGGGGACTTTTTGATGACGGGCCAAGAGCTCGCCACGGCGGTGCAGTGCGGTGCCAAGACCATCATCTTGCTGCTCAACAACGGCATGTACGGCACCATTCGCATGCACCAAGAGCGCAACTACCCCACGCGGGTGAGTGGCACGGCGCTGCACAACCCAGATTTTTGTGGTTTGGCGCGGGCCTATGGTTATGCAGCGCACCGCATGCACGAGACCCATGAGTTTGAGGGTTTGCTCAAGGATGCGCTTGCCCGAGACGTGGGCACCTTGATCGAGGTGATGCTCGACCCCGAGGTGATCACGACTCGCGGGAGTTTGAGTGAGATCACCCAAAATGCCCAGAAAAAAAAGACCCCGTGACCCTGCATTGACTCTCGCGGCTGGAAAGGCTAGGGTTGATCTGGGTGTGAATGAGCTTAAAAACGCCTTATTTTTTGTCTTTTGAGAACCTAGCGTGCAATGAAAGAAGGTAAGATTAAGCCATGAGCACCATCAATGAAGTTTTTGAAATTCACCTCCATGGCGAGGTCCAACTGCGCGACGACGTGAGTCTCGCTGAATTGCAAGAAGCCTTGAAGCCCCTTTGGAGTCAAACGGGCGAGAAGTCCTTGAAAAAGGGTGCCGCCAGCATCTATGACGATGAGCCTGGCATCGTGGTCAACGACGAGAGCCATAAACTCGAGATTTGTTGGACTGTTTTGGGCGAGATGAGCTTTCATCAAAACTTGGATGAGTTTTGCATGGCCATCAATGAGCTCACCGCCTCGGGCTCGGCCTTTGAGGTGACTTTCTTTAACGAACAGTTTGATGACGGCGACCAAGAAGACTTTGTGCCCGACGAGGATGACGAGGGCGAGTTTTTTGAAGAGTCGTTGTTGATTTTTGTGGGTCCCACACCCGCGGCCATCATGGATGTGCAGCGTGACGTGATGGTGCAAGACGTGGTGACGGTGCTTGAGCGCCATTTTGAGCCCACGAAAATGTCCGGTGTGATCAAAGAGATTGACAAACTCTTCATTGAAAAGTTTGAAAACTTGATCAACTCCTTGGAGCGCATGCCCCACAGCCATGCCACCAAGAACTCACCCACGGGCAAACCGCCCAAGTCCGCCTTGAAGGGCAAGAACTCCAGGCGTTTGCACTGAGTTTGAGCCTTGGCGCACGGGCTCAGGGGTCTGAAGGCCTGAGGGCTTGAGGGCTTGAGGGCTGCGCATCAAGCCAGGGTTCAGCGCTTGGATCTCGATCCTGGCCCAGCGCTGAATCGGCCCACTGGTTACTGACTCGATTTCACCTGTATGCCCTTGAACATGCCACTGGCAATCTTTTCTTGCCAAATCTTGGGGCCCGTGATGTGTGCACTCGTGCCCCCTGCATCCACGGCGACGGTCACGGGCATGTCGACCACGTCAAATTCATAAATGGCTTCCATCCCCAAATCGGCAAACCCGACCACCTTGGCCGTTTTGATGGCTTTGCTCACCAAGTAGGCGGCGCCGCCGACAGCCATCAAATAAGCAGAGCGGTGTTTTTGGATGGCTTCAATGGCCGCTGGGCCGCGCTCGGCTTTGCCAATCATCGCAATCAAGCCGGTTTGGGCGAGCATCATTTCAGTGAACTTGTCCATGCGCGTGGAGGTGGTGGGTCCAGCCGGTCCCACCGCCTCGTCACGCACAGGGTCAACAGGCCCAACGTAATAGATCACGCGGTTTTTAAAGTCCACGGGCAAGGCTTCACCCTTGGCGAGCATGTCTTGGATGCGTTGGTGTGCAGCATCCCGTCCAGTGAGCATCTTGCCGTTCAATAACAGGGTCTGCCCGGGTGTCCAACTGGCCACTTGCTCTGGAGTCAAGTGGTTCAAGTCCACGCGTTGGCTTTTTTGGGTGTCGGGAGTCCACGCCACCTGGGGCCACAAGTCCAGTGAGGGGGGGTCTAGGTAAACGGGGCCTTCGCCTTTCATCACAAAGTGCGCATGACGAGTCGCGGCACAGTTGGGGATCATGGCCACCGGCTTGCTGGCGGCGTGGGTGGGGTACATCTTGATCTTGACGTCAAGCACGGTGGTGAGTCCACCCAGGCCTTGGGCGCCAATGCCCAGCGCATTGACCTTTTCATAAAGCTCCAAGCGCATCTCTTCGACCTGACTCAAGGCCTCGGCGCGAGCAGACTTGGCTTGGAGTTCGTACATGTCCAAGTCGTCCATCAAGCTCTCTTTGGCCATCAACACCGCTTTTTCTGCGGTGCCACCAATGCCTATGCCCAGCATGCCGGGAGGGCACCAACCCGCCCCCATGGTGGGCACGGTTTTGAGGACCCAGTCCACAATGGAGTCGCTTGGATTGAGCATGATCATTTTGCTCTTGTTCTCGCTCCCGCCGCCTTTGGCCGCCACGGTCACTTCCAAGGTGTCGCCCATCACGAGTTCCGTGAAAATGACAGCGGGCGTGTTGTCTTTGGTGTTTTTCCTGGCGAAATGCGGATCACTCACGACACTGGCCCGGAGCATGTTGTCGGCATTGTTGTAGCCGCGGCGCACGCCCTCGTTGATGGCATCGTCCAGGCTGCCTTTGAAGCCTTCGAGGCGCACATTCATGCCAAGTTTCAAAAAGACATTCACAATCCCCGTGTCTTGGCACAACGGTCGGTGACCCGTGGCGCTCATTTTGCTGTTGGTCAAAATTTGCGCCATCGCATCCTTGGCCGCAGGTGACTGCTCGCGCTCGTAAGCCCGGCTCAAATGGGCGATGTAGTCGCTGGGATGGTAGTAACTGATGAATTGAAGCGCGGCAGCAACGGACTCAATCAAGTCGTCTTGTTGAATAATGGTCATGAACAATTCGCTCCCAGTGTGGACCCTGCAAGGTGCAGACTTGTCGGGTCAAAGTGTTGACAAAAACCTCTAGTTTAACGCCTTTGCCAGGCTCGACAGATGTGCTGCACAGGCCAGGCGGATGCACCCAAGGCGCCATTGGGGGGCGTCAAGTGCATTTGCGCTAGATCAAAAAACAAGGGAAAACACTTTGTTGGCAGACCAGTTCTGGGGGGTTGAGAGTCAATTTCGAGCCCTAAAATGAGGTGTGAAATGAATTGACATTGGCCCATTGTTGGGTCCGTTGGTGGGCCCGTAGTTTGGCCCGTTGTTGGGCCCGTTGACGGGCTCAGAGTTAGCATGACTTCAAGGAGACACACCGAATGAACCAAGCCGCCTCAGCACACCATGTGTACTTGCCCCCGAAAGCGTTCAGCGACGCTGCCGCCATCCCAAGCATGCAGGCCTATGAGGCCTTGTGCAAAGACGCCGAGCAAGACTATGAGGGGTTTTGGGCCAAGCAGGCCCGTCGGCTCATCACGTGGAAGACCCCCTTTACTCGAGTGCTCGATGAGTCGCAAGCGCCCTTTTTCAAGTGGTTTGAAGACGGCACCTTGAATGTGTCCTACAACTGTTTGGATCGAAACATCGAGCGAGGCTTGGGCGATAAAACCGCCATTATTTTCGAAGCCGATGACGGCCACAGCAGCACCATCACCTATCGCAATTTGCTGGGCCGCACATGCCAATACGCCCACGTTTTGAAGTCCATGGGGGTGGCCAAGGGAGACCGCGTCATCATCTACATCTCCATGTCCATTGAGGGCGTCGCGTGCATGCTCGCGTGTGCTCGCATTGGTGCCATTCACTCGGTCGTCTTTGGTGGGTTTTCAGCGCAGTCCTTGAAGGACCGCATTGAGGACACGGGCGCCAAACTCGTCATCACCGCGGATCACCAAGTTCGTGGTGGCAAACAACTCCCTCTCAAATCCATCGTGGACGAGGCCCTAGGCCTGGGGGGGTGCGAGAGCATTGAGCACGTGCTCGTGGTCAAACGCTCTGGCGACAAGGTGAACATGCAAGAAGGCCGCGATCACTGGCTGGAAGAATTGGCCAGCGCCAAGCCCAAACACATCGAGCCTGAATGGGTGAGTGCCGAGCATCCCTTGTTTTTACTCTACACCTCGGGCTCGACCGGCAAGCCCAAAGGAGTCCAGCACTCATCGGGCGGGTATTTGTTGCACGCGGCCTTGACCACCGAGTGGACCTTTGACTTGAAACCCAATGATATTTTTTGGTGCACGGCCGACATCGGTTGGGTGACGGGACACACCTACATCACCTATGGTCCCTTGGCGCTCGGGGGCACCGAGGTGGTGTTTGAAGGCGTGCCCACTTATCCCGATGGGGCCAGGTTTTGGAAGACCATCGAAAAACACAAGGTGAGCATTTTCTACACGGCCCCCACGGCCATTCGCTCCCTCATCAAGGCGGCCGAATCCAATGAGAGCATCCATCCCAAACAGTCTGATCTCTCGAGCTTGAGGCTCTTGGGCTCGGTGGGCGAGCCCATCAATCCCGCTGCCTGGGAGTGGTATTACCAGCATGTGGGCGGTGCCCGTTGCCCCGTGGTTGACACTTTCTGGCAAACCGAGACGGGGGGACACATGATCACCCCCATGCCAGGTGCCACCCCCATGGTGCCAGGGTCTTGCACATTGCCTTTCCCTGGCATTCACGCCGCGGTGGTGGACGAGACCGGCAAGGATGTGCCTTGGGGGCAGGGCGGTATTTTGGTGGTCAAGCGTCCATGGCCCGCCATGATCCGCACCATTTGGGGCGACCCCGAGCGCTTCAAAAAGAGCTACTACCCAGACGACTTCAAAGGCCAGTATTACTTGGCCGGTGACGGCGCCATCCGCGATGAAAAGACCGGTTATTTCACCATCACGGGGCGCATAGACGATGTGCTCAATGTCTCAGGGCACCGCATGGGCACCATGGAGATTGAGTCCGCCTTGGTGAGTTGCACTGAGTTGGTGGCTGAAGCGGCCGTGGTCGGCAGGCCCGACGACACGACGGGTGAGGCGGTCTGTGCCTTTGTCGTGCTCAAGCGCCCACGCCCTGTTGGGGACGAGGCCTTGGCCATTGCCAAGCAACTCAGAGACCACGTGGGCAAGGAGATTGGACCCATCGCCAAACCCAAGGACATTCGTTTTGGGGACAATTTGCCCAAAACGAGATCGGGCAAAATCATGCGCCGCTTGTTGCGCTCCATTGCCAAGGGGGAAAGCATCACCCAAGACACCTCCACCCTGGAAAACCCCGCCATTTTGGAGCAACTCTCCGAGAGAAGTTTCTAGCCTTGGGTGTTGCTGGGATGGGGGTTTGGAGGGGATCCGATTCTGCCAGGCCCCGTCTTGCTCATTGAACGGAGCTCAGGGTTTCGAGGGCATTTTTAAAATCCACTTCACCAACTCCTGAGCCTCTTGTTCGCTCACCGCTGCATTGGCGGGCATCGGCACGGCCCCCCACACCCCACCCCCTCCGAGCCTGACTTTGAGGCTCAACTTGGCCAAGGCGTTGGGGTCGTTTTGGTATTTCTTGGCCACCTCCGAATAGGCCGGTCCCACCACCTTGTGATCCAAGGCGTGACAAGACAAGCAGTGGCGAGATTGAGCCAAGGCGACAGGCTCAAGAGCGGCGGCCGAGCTTGGCAAGGACAGCCCCATGATCCCCCACAGCGCCACCCTCTTCAAGACGCTCGAGGGTCCACGCACGCCCTCACTTGCCGAGCAGACAAGCAAGCCTGGTCTGAATGCGCTTGGGGTCATGCGAGTTGGCGCCAGGGTGAGGGTGACGGGGTGTTTTCAATACGTCCTGTTTTCAAAGAGGTCGAGCACCGCACCAGAGCTGGCACTGGAGGCGTTGTAGGCAAATTTTGCCAACACGCCGCGCTTGTAGCGTGGCTCAGGCGCCACCCAAGTGGAGCGCCTCTTGGCCAAGTCCGCGTCGCTCACATGCAGTTGCAAGAGCAGTTGGTGCGCATCGATGGTGATGGAGTCGCCCTCATGGATCAAGGCAATGTTGCCACCCACCGAGGCCTCTGGGGCCACGTGTCCCACCACCATGCCCCAAGTCCCGCCAGAAAAGCGCCCATCGGTGATCAGGCCCACGCTTTCTCCAAGTCCTGCACCAATGAGTGCGCCAGTGGGGGCGAGCATCTCGGGCATGCCGGGTCCACCTTTGGGCCCAAGGTAGCGCAGCACCATCACGTCGCCCGCGACAATGTGGCCCGCCAAAATCGCTGCCAAGGCAGACTGCTCGTCGTCAAAGACGCGCGCAGGGCCCGTGATGACGGGGTTTTTGAGGCCGGTGATTTTGGCCACCGCGCCTTCGGGGGAGAGGTTGCCTTTGAGGATGGCCAAGTGGCCTTGTGGGTACATTGCCGTGGCAATGGTGCGAATGACGTGTTGGTCTGCGCGGGGCACATCGGGAATGTCGGCCAAATTTTCTGCCACGGTTTTACCCGTGATGGTCATGCAATCGCCGTGCAGCAAACCGGCCTTCAAAAGCACTTTCATCACTTGGGGAATGCCGCCGGCGCGGTGCAAGTCCACCGCCAAGAATTGGCCTGAGGGCTTCAAGTCACACAGCACTGGCACTCGCACTCTGATGCGCTCAAAGTCATCGATGTTCCAAGGCACTTGGGCGGCGTGGGCGATGGCCAAAAAGTGCAGCACCGCGTTGGTCGATCCTCCCGTGGCCATGATCACGCTCACGGCGTTTTCGATCGATTCGCGCGTGACGATGTCGCGAGGCTTCAAGTCTTTCTTGATCGCTTCAATGAGTACTTTGGCCGAGGCTTTGGCGGAGTTTTGCGTCTCATCGTGTGGGTTGGCCATGGTGGAAGAAAAGGGCAGTGACATCCCCAAAGCTTCAAATGCACTCGACATGGTGTTGGCGGTGTACATCCCGCCGCATGAACCCGTGCCGGGAATGGCTTTTTGCTCAATCTCTTTGAGCTCTTGGTCGCTCATTTTGCCGGCCGAGTTTTGTCCCACGGCTTCAAAGACGCTCACGATGTTGAGATCTTGGCCATTGTGACGACCCGGCAAAATGGTGCCTCCGTAGACGTAAATGGCCGGTACGTTGGCGCGCAAGATGCCCATCATGCCGCCAGGCATGTTTTTGTCGCAGCCACCGACCACCAAGACACCATCCATCCATTGGCCTTGCACACAAGTCTCTACGCAGTCGGCAATGACCTCGCGCGAGACCAATGAGTACTTCATCCCCTCGGTGCCCATGGCCATGCCGTCTGAGATGGTTGGGGTGCCAAACACCTGGGCGTTGCCGCCGGCCTCTTCAATGCCCTGGATGGCTGCGTCGGCTAGTTTTTGCAAGCCGCTATTGCACGGCGTGATGGTGCTGTGCCCATTGGCCACGCCCACCATCGGTTTATTGAAGTCGCCCTCTTGGTAGCCCATGGCGTAGTACATCGAGCGATTGGGAGCGCGGGATTTGCCTTGGGTGATTTGGGCAGAGCGACGATTGATTTGAATTGTTTTGATGTCCATGATGGGTCCAACGAAAGGTCTAAAGAGAGATCCAAAGAGAGGTCTAAAAGTGGCCAAGGCGACTTGCGAACGAATTGGCCTGCAACACGGTGTTGGGGATCAAGTCGTCTCCCCCTCTTTCAAGGGGTCAAGTTTAACCGCTTGGCGCTTGAATGCCCGCGGCATTCATCAATACAATACCCAGCATGATCACACACCCTCAATGGAATCCAGTGGCCCTGAATTTGGGCCCCTTGGCCGTGCACTGGTATGGCCTCACCTACTTGGTGGCTTTTGTGCTCTTCATGCTCTTGGCGCGAAGGCGCTTGATGCATGAGCCTTACGCGGGCTCTTTGAAGAGTGACAACCCCTGGTCTTTTGAGCAAGTGGAAGACCTGCTGTTTTATGGGGTGCTGGGTGTCATCATCGGTGGCCGATTGGGCTACTGTTTGTTCTATAAACCTGATTTTTACCTCTCCCATCCGCTGGAGATCCTTTATGTCTGGCAAGGCGGGATGAGTTTTCATGGGGGGATGCTGGGGGTCATTGTCGCCATGGTGATTTGGGCTTTGATCCATCACCGCCCGTGGTTGGAGGTGACCGATTTCATCGCCCCATGCGTGCCCACAGGCTTGGCCAGTGGGCGGGTGGGCAACTTCATCAACGGAGAGTTGTGGGGGCGGGTGGCGGACAACACCTTGCCTTGGGCCATGGTGTTTCCCCAAAGCGGTTCTCTGGTCTCCAGGCATCCGTCTCAGATCTACCAATTTTTGCTCGAGGGTTTGCTGCTGTTTGTCCTCTTGTGGTGGTACGCCAAAACACCGCGGGCCCGTGGTGCGGTGTCTGGGGTCTTTCTCATGGGGTATGGCGTTTGTCGCTTCACGGCCGAATATTTTCGCGAGCCCGATGCGTTTTTGGGCTTGTTGAGCTTGGGCTTGAGCATGGGGCAGTGGCTGTGCGTTCCCATGGTGCTCTTGGGGGCTGTGCTCTACGCCCATGCCAACAAGCGTGCTGCTGCGCCACGGTAAAGTCTGCGCGCCCCAGCTTCAGCGCTCGTGCAGCACGGCCCAGTCATGGGTTCTATTGAAATGAACGCGGCTTGACCCCATATCAAAATCAAGCCCGCCCCTTGCGTTTGCCGATTTGTTGTATTTGCATTGATTGAACGTAACATGCCCGTCAGGGGGATCTTTGTCACTTGAGTAAATCGCTGTAATTACGCATAATTACAGAACTTAGATGATTTTCACGTCTTTTTTGCTGTTTTTAACTGTTTTAAAGCCCTTTCCAGATGAAAACGCCGCACGTATCCTTGCACCAAGAGGTGGCCGATTGGGTCAGGGATCAGATTTTTGAAGGCCAATTGGCGCCAGGCGCCTTCATTGATGAGCGCGATTTGTGCACGCGCTTTGCCATTTCTCGCACGCCCTTGAGAGAGGCCTTGAAGGTCCTGTGCGCCGAGGGCTTGGTGGTGCACGAACCTCGTGTGGGCTGCTCGGTGCGGGTGATCAGTCGCCAAGATCTCGATGACATATTCCCCATGGTCGCCTTGTTGGAGGGGCGAAGCGCCTACGAAGCGGCACTGCACCTCAAAGCCGTCGACCTTGAAGCCTTGGGGATTTGGCAATCCAGGCTGGAAGAGGCGTTTTTGGCCCAAGACATCGCCGCTTACTACCGGGTCAACTTGGCCATCCACGAAGCCATCATTGTGCTGGCCGACAACGTGTGGTTGGCACAGACCATTTCGGATCTTAGAAAAATTGTGCGCCTCTCGCGTTTGCAGCAACTGCATGCACCGGGTCGATTGGCCCAAAGCCTAGAAGAGCATCGCAAGATTTTCGAGTGCCTCCTTCGCCGTGATGCGTTGGCAGCACAAGAGGCCATGCGCGAACACATCAACCATCAACACGCCGCTCTCACCCAGTTGGCCGACCTCACACAAAGGACCGTCGCGGTATGAATACACCCCATTGGCTTGAGAGAGGGATGAAGCTGCTGCGCAGCAAAACCCAATCGGTGACAGTGAGCACCAAGCCGGCCTTGAATAGCCTCCAAGACGATCATGCGACCAAAGCGCGCATCGAGGCCTCGATCAAAAAGCGTGAACAAGTGCTGCCCGAGCGCACCCTCAGAAAGGTGATGAAGGAGTTGCAAAACGTCATCGACCCTCAGGTGAGCGAGATCGAAGGCGGGCGCCGCGCCAAGGTTTTTTCCCAATGGTATTTGAACGCTTCCTCACCCCAGCGGCTGGATGTGTGGCTGTTGATCAGTGAGCATTTTGGGCCGGACGTCAAAAAAGTGATGGCGGCCAAGGACGAGTACACCCAGGCCTTTGGAACCCCCGATGAAGGAGCTGCTGAGATCAAGTTGCGCCGCTCATTGATCTCTCCACGCACTCGGCTGTTTCAGCGCTTTGCCGCTTTTGAAGGGGGGCTCAGGTTTTTGATGGACTTGCGCGCCGAGATGCTGCCCATGCTCAAGTCCAACAAGACCTTGGCGGCCTTGGACGTGGAGCTCGAGAGCTTGTTCTCCACTTGGTTTGACGTGGCGTTTTTAGAGCTGCGCCAACTCAGTTGGAATTCGCCCGCCTCCCTCATTGAAAAACTCATCCAGTACGAGGCCGTGCATTTCATCAAGAGCTGGGCGGATCTGAAAAACCGGCTCGACAGCGACCGGCGATGCTACGGGTTTTTTCATCCCAATTTGCCCCAAGAGCCGTTGATCTTTGTGGAAGTGGCCCTCTTGGAAGAGATGGCCCAAAGCATCACGCCGCTCTTGGATGAGAACGCGGCGCCTGAGAACTTGCAAAAAGCAAGCGTTGCCATCTTTTACTCCATCAGCAACACCCAGCCTGGCCTCAAAGGAGTGGGTTTTGGGGACTCGCTCATCAAGCGCGTGGTTGAAGTCCTGAAGGCCGAGTTTCCCAAACTCAAAACCTTTGCCACCTTGTCACCCATTCCAGGGCTGAGGCCTTGGGTGCTCAAAAACTGCGACGCCTTGCTCCAGCGACTGAGTGACAAAGAGTTGCAGGCCTTGCTGAAATCGGTGGGTCTGGAGTTCAATCAATTTGCCGACTTTGTGAAACTCTTGGAGCCCGGTGAGGTGATGCAAAAGAACCCCTTGCTGCAATCGTTCTTGATGCGTGCAGCCTCTGTTTATTTGGGGCAAACCTTGGGCGAGACTGGCCCCTTGGATGCGGTCGCCAAATTCCATTTGCACAACGGCGCTCGCGTTGAGCGCATCAACTGGGATGCAGACCCCTCCAACAAAGGCGCCAAGCAGTCTTGGGGCATCATGGTGAACTACCAGTATGATTTGAAAAAACTCGATCGCCACCGCCAACTCCTGGCCAAAGGCATCATCTCCACTTCTTCCAGTGTGCAAGACTTGTTCTTGCCCGCGGCAAAAGTGTCTCCCTAACGAATGACAGCAGAAAGCATCTGACATGACCGGTCCCTTATCTCATATCAAAGTACTTGACCTCTCGCGCGTGTTGGCGGGCCCTTGGGCCGCGCAAAACTTGGCCGACCTGGGGGCCCACGTGATCAAAGTCGAGCGCCCCGTCAAGGGCGACGACTCCAGGGCCTTTGCCCCTCCCTATTTGAAGGATGAGCAAGGCGATGTGACCCAAGAGTCGGCTTATTTTTGTGCGGCCAACCGAGGTAAAAAATCCATCACCGTCAACCTCTCCGACCCCCAAGGCCAAGCTTTGGTGCGTGAGTTGGCCAAGGATGTGGATGTGATTGTGGAGAACTACAAAGTGGGCGATTTGGCCCGCTATGGACTCGGCTATGAGGATATCAAGGCCATCAATCCCGGGATCATTTATTGCTCGGTCACGGGCTTTGGGCAAACCGGCCCCTACAAGGACAGGCCTGGCTACGACTTCATGGCGCAAGGCATGGGCGGCTTGATGAGTGTGACGGGTGAAAAAGATGACTTGCCTGGCGGCGGGCCTCAGCGCGTGGGCGTGCCCATCATCGACATGTCGACGGGCATGTACGCCAGCGTTGCGATCTGCGCGGCCATTGCGCACCGTGCCGTCAGTGGCCAAGGCCAATGGATCGATGTCTCGCTCCTGGATTCTTGCGTGGCCCTCTTGGCCAATCAGGCCATGAATTACTTTGCCACTGGCGAGTCGCCTTTGTCCCTGGGCAATGCACACCCCAACATCGTGCCCTACCAGACCTTCAAGACCCAAGACGGGGCGCTCATTTTGGCGTGTGGAAACGACAATTTGTTCAAAAAATTCACCCATGCCGCAGGCTGTGAAGAGTTGGCCGCCGATCCTCGGTTCAGCAGCAACGGTGAGCGCGTGAAGCACCGCGCTGAAATCACCGACATCCTCAATGCCATCTTTTTGACCAAAACCACCCGTGACTGGGTCGCTTTGCTCGATGAGGCGGGTGTTGCCAATGGGCCGA
>CAIPFK010000158.1 GCA_903864315.1 uncultured Burkholderiales bacterium
ATACAAGATGCCAAAAAGCACGTCATTCGCATGATTGGAGACCCCGCGGTGCGTTACCGAGAGGACCCGATTCGCATCATCCGAGCCATTCGCTTTGCTGCCAAACTGTCACCCCTGGGCTTCAAACTGGAGACCAAGACCGCGTCACCCTTGAAGAAAATGGCGCAACTCCTGCATGACGTGCCGCCGAGTCGCATGTTCGATGAGATGCTCAAGTTGCTTCAAACCGGCCACGCTTTGGCCAGCATTGAACAACTCAAAGTCCACGGATTGGCCTCGGGGGTCTATCCCTTGCTCGACTTGATTGTGTCTCGCTCAGAGGATCCCTTGGTGCACCAAGCCTTGCTCGACACCGATCGCCGGGTACAAGAAATGAAGCCGGTGGTGCCCAGTTACTTGCTCGCATGTGTGCTCTGGAGCGATGTGAGGGATGCCTGGACTGCTCGCATGAACCAGCGTCAACCTCTTTTTCCGGCCTTGCAAGATGCCATTGACGAGGTCTTTGACTCGCGCATCGGTGAGGTCTCGGGGCGGGGCAAATTGGGGGCGGACATGCGCGAGATCTGGAGCATGCAGCCACGGTTTGAAAAACGCCTGGGCCACTCGCCCTTGGGGCTCTTGGAGCAACCCCGTTTCCGTGCGGCGTTTGATTTCATGCGCTTGAGAGCGACTAGCCAAGAGATCGATCCTGCGTTGGGAGAGTGGTGGGAGGCCTTCAGTTTGGCCGACCCCAAAGAGCGCACCCATATGCTTGAGGAGGTGAGGCTCGAGCACCAAAGCGCACAGGCGTCTTCTGGCAAAGGCCCCAAACGGGTTCGTGCCATGCCTGCAGCCAATGCCAAGGAGACCCGCGAGCACGCTGAGCCTCGTGAGTTCAGTGAACGGGGGGATGGCCATGATGCTGGCGACTCGCCAGCGGGGACCGTGTTGGGGGAGGGCGCGAGCGCTCCACGCCGACGTCGTCGCAGGAGAACGCCCAGATCCGATTCGCCCCAATCGCCGCAATAACGCTGGCCGTGCCATTGTTGTTGGAGTTCAAATCCATCCAGTTGTTCGAATAATTCTATTTTTTAGAATCTTTCCAATTTTTTGAATTGTTTCGGCGAATTGGACAAACCCACATCACGCCTGACCACAACCGCTCATCATGAACATCACGGCCACTTCGCCAAGTCCTCCCAATCGAGATGCGGTGAGGTGCTATGTGGCCCTGGGGGCCAATTTGGGCAATCCCGTCAAGGCCTTTGAAGTGGCTTTGCAGGGGCTCGACCGCACCGTGGGTGTCCAGGTGAGGGCTTGTTCTCGGCTCTACCAATCTGAGCCCTTTGAAGCCAGTGGCCCACCCTACATCAACGCGGTGTGCAGGGTCGACTCAAGACTGAGTGCGCCGGAGTTGCTCGCCACGTTGCAGCGCCTTGAGCTTGAGGCGGGGCGATTGCGTGAGTTTCATCACCAGCCTCGGACCTTGGACTTGGATTTGCTTTTTTTTGGTCAAGCCCAAGTGCAAAGTACGCATTTGCACATTCCTCACCCGCGGTGGTTTGAGCGGGCCTTTGTCCTCAGGCCCTTGATGGAGCTCGAGCCCAGTTGGGTGAGCCAAGAGATGCTCCTGGGTGTTCAAGCCCAAGGCATTTCTCTCTTGAAGCCTCAACCCAAGGTTTGGGTGCCGTGCTGAGCGGCGCCATGGGTGCGCGATCTTGGGTGTGATGACACCGCCACCGTGAGCCGCGCCAGGTCACTCCCCAATGGAGATGCGGTGAGCTTCTTCGATTTGCACTTCAAAGTAGCGCTGAAAGCTGTACACAATGCTTGAGATCAAGACCGTGGTTCCCAGAATCAATGCAATGATCACACCCCAAATGGTGAGCCAGGAGGTTTTTCCTGCCCCGTCTTCTGGATCAGCGCCAGGATTGTGTTGGGCGTTCCAAGTGTGTGGGGTCATCAGGCCGTAAACAATCGCATTTAAGCAACACGCTGCCATGCTGAAACCAAAAATGGGGAAAAGCCACCAACTGAGCACATCATCAAGGCCAAAGGCTTGCACGCGCAAGACACCCCAGACACCCAACGCTGTGGGGATGGGCAAGAGCCAAGCAAGCCAATCGCGTGCGCCAAAAAGATAAAAGCGATGAAGCCCCAAGGGGCCGCCAAGCCAAGTCAGCCAAGTGGCCAATGTTTTGTTTTTCATGCCGTGGATCATAGTCCTTTCACAGCAAATCAGACCCCATGAGGGGGCCGCATCGGGCGACTTTGCCAAAAGAAGTGCAAGTTCGGTACAAATGCGCTAGAATCGTGGGTTTTCAGCGTGTCGCTGGCCGGGTGGCCAAGTCGCGTGTCTCAACGTTGAAAAAATCAACCACCCGAAGGATAAACACCATGGTCGTCATTCGACTCTCTAGAGGCGGCTCCAAAGCTCGCCCATTTTTCAACATCGTTGTCGCTGACAAGCGTTTGCGTCGTGATGGACGTTTCATTGAGCGCATTGGTTTTTATAACCCGATTGCCCGAGGTCAAGAAGAGAGCATTCGCATTGCTCAAGACCGCCTCACCCATTGGAGAAGCGTGGGCGCGCAAGCCTCCCCCACGGTTGAGCGTTTGATCAAACAAGCGGCAGCCAAAACCGTTTAAGTTTCCATGTTGCCCTTCCTCGAATCCGCTG
>CAIPFK010000159.1 GCA_903864315.1 uncultured Burkholderiales bacterium
CCAACGTCGTCAAGGCCAAAAGCACCCAAACTTGGATGCGGCGAAATTGAATTGAATGCGTCAATGCTGCTGTGTTTTTCATGGTTGTCCTTCCTGATCCCCTAACAATTGCGTATCCACACCGTCGCACAAGCAATGCAAAATGAGCAAGTGCACCTCTTGAATGCGGGCGGTTCGTTCGTGCGGCACACAGATGTGCACATCGGTTTCTCTCAACGCTTGGGCGATTTTGCCCCCGCCTTTGCCCGTCAAGGCCACCACCGTCATCTCGCGCTGGTGAGCGCATTCGATGGCTTTGAGCACATTGACCGACCCACCACTGGTGGAAATGGCCAAGAGCACATCCCCGCCCTGGCCCAAGGCCCGAACTTGTTTGGCGAAAATTTGACTGAAATCGTAATCGTTGCCTATGGCCGTCAAGATCGAGCTGTCGGTGGTGAGCGCAATGGCACCGAGCTCCGGGCGCTCGCGTTCAAAACGTCCAACAAACTCTGCCGCAAAGTGTTGCGCGTCGGCGGCCGACCCCCCGTTGCCACACACCAGCACTTTGCCCCCACTGGTCACACAAGCCAGCAAGGCTTGAATGGCCGAGGCAATGGGCTTGGAGAGGACTTGGGCCGACTGGTACTTCAAGTCGGCGCTGTCGATAAACTGTTGTTCAATACGTTGTTCTAGCATTCGGTGCTCTTGGTCTGGATCGAGACTTGGGCAAGACTTCGGCGAGAGTGCAAGCGCACTCACAAGAACCGTTTGCCCTTATGATTGCCCATGTCGCGCTGTGAAGCTGTGCGTGATCATACCAGTCCCCTAGGCAGCAGAGTGCTTAAAAGTTGCTGTGATCATGGGGTTTTTTAGAACCCCATGATGCCCAGCCCCAACACGCCAACGGGCTTCATACTCGCAGGGCCATTTTGTGAGAACCCCATGAGCACACCTTTTCAAAACGCTGGCCTTGCCGCTCGCGAGATCGTGAGCAGCCAGTCTTTGCCGGCCTCCACCCTTTACGTGGTGGCGTCCCCCATTGGCAATTTGGCCGACATCACCTTGCGTGCCCTTCATGTGCTTCAAGTGATGGACTACGTCGCGTGCGAAGACACGCGCCACACGCAGCAGTTGTGCAGAAGCCTTGGGATTGATTTGCCCGCCTCCAAATGCATTGCGGTTCATCAACACAATGAGCACGAGGGGGCACAGCGCGTTGCCTCGCTTTTGCAAGAAGGGTGTCGGGTCGCCTATTTGAGCGATGCAGGCACCCCTGGGGTGAGCGACCCCGGCGCCATTTTGACCCATGAGGTCCAGAGTCGAGGTTTCCGAGTCATGCCCATTCCCGGCGTCTCAAGCGTCACCGCACTGCTGAGTGTGAGTGGTGTGGTGGAGCCGGAGCACGCGGGCTTCGTGTTTGTGGGATTTTTGTCCAGCAAAGCCCCAATGCGCCAATCTCAAATACAGGCCATGGGGCAGGAGGGCAGGGCTCAAATTTTGCTGGAGGCGCCTCACCGCATCGTCGCCACGGCCAAAGCCCTCGCGGCCTTGGGCGAGCGACCTCTCACCCTGGGGCGCGAACTCACCAAACAGTTTGAAGAGATCGTGACCCTGCCTTGCCAAGTGCTCGAGAGTTGGCTCTTGGGGTCATCCGACCGCCAACGCGGTGAGTTTGCGCTTGTCGTGCACCCCTTGAAGACCAAAAGCGCAGGCGAATCCGAAGACGTGGCCGTCGATTCGCGGGTGCTCAAACTCTTGCTGCCCCATGTGCCCCTTAAAACAGCGGTTGCATTGAGCGCGGAGATCACCGGTCAAGCCAAAAAGCCACTCTACGCCTTGGCGTTGACGCTCAAATCCGAAGACTCTTCCCCCAATGAGCGCTGAGCTGTAGTCTGCACGATGGCGTCTGAATCGGCGCGTGCCCGGGTGTAAACACTTATGCGAAAAATCATTTTTTTCGCAAATAATTGATTTCATGCACACCTTGAAGTCACCCGCTGCACCACTGTCACCCTTGACGCCTGACCTGCCTGGGCCCGCCTCGACCTTGAGCGACCAGGCCTTTGAGTGCTTGCGACGAGACGTGATGATGGGTCACTTCGAGCCTGGGCACAAATTGAAGCTCGAAGCACTTCAAACCCACTATGGTTTTTCCAATAGCCCCTTGCGAGAAGCCATGAGTCGCCTGAGCCAAGAAGGGCTCATCCGCTTGGATGAGCGCAAAGGTTTTCGGGTCTGTGACATCAGTGCACCTGACCTGGAAGACATCACGCAAATGCGACTGCTCCTGGATATAGAGGCCCTCAAAAGCTCCATGGCGAAAGGCGACAATGCCTGGGAGGCCAGCATTGTCTCGAGTCACTACACCTTGCAAAAACTAGAAAAGCACATGGACTCGGGTCCGCAAATCTTGGGGGACACATGGGTGCTCGCGCACAAACAGTTTCACATGGCCTTGTTGAGCGCATGCCCGTCTCCTCGTTTATTGCAAAGTTGCGCTTCTCTCTTTGACCAAGCCGAGCGCTATCGACAATTCGCGGCCAAGCATCGCCAACACCCCAGACAAAAATCCAATGAGCACCAAGTCATCATGGAGTCCGTGTTGGCCAGGGACACCCCAGGGGCTTGTCACTTGATCGAACAACACATCTTGAACACCCAAACCCATGTCTTGAATGCACTGCAACGGATCTCAAGCCCACAGCATTAGCCTGCTGTGAACAGGTGTGTTGTCCTTGATTTGAGTTTCGTTCTTTTTGACTTTTTTGCATTTTTTGATTTTCTTGCCTTTTTTCCCACGACCTTATCTTTGGAGCCACCATGAAACTGCTTTCTTATTCACACCACGGCCATGAAACTTGGGGCGCTGTATCTGGCGACCAGGTGATCGACCTCGGAGCCCATTTCCCGCAATACCCGGGCTTGGTCGACTACATCGCCAGCGAAGCGTATTTGAATGCGGCCAAAGATGTGGTGGGCCTGGCTCCTCACGCCAAATTGAGCGAGATCACCTATTTGCCCGTGATCCCTCGCTCTGAAAAAATCATCTGCGCTGTGCGCAATTACATGGATCACCACCAAGAGGTGCTGGCCGCCGGCATGCACCGTGAGCTCTCAGAGGAGCCCCCCATCTTCCTGCGCGTTTGGAGAAGCCAATGCGCCCACCTTCAGCCCATCGTGCGCCCCCACGTCTCTGAGTCCTTGGACTGGGAGGGGGAGCTTGCGGTCATCATTGGCAAAGGGGGTCGCGATATTGCGGAAAAAGATGCTTTTGATCACGTCGCAGGCTACTCTTGCTACAACGACGGCAGTGTGCGTGAGTGGCAGTTCCATGCCAAACAAATTGCGTCGGGCAAGAATTTTGAATCCACCGGTGGTTTTGGTCCCTGGATGGTGACTGCTGATGAGATCGATCCCAAACGCCATTTAAAACTCGAGGTTCGCTTGAATGGTGAAACCGTGCAATCGAGTCACACGGGAAACATGATTTTCAGCATCGCAAAGTTGATTCAATACTCCTCCACCATCTTCACCTTGTCACCGGGTGACGTGATCGCCACGGGCACTCCGGCAGGTGTGGGTTGGAGCAGGAAACCCCCACGCTTTATGAAAGCCGGTGATGTCTGTGAGGTGGAAATTGAGAGTGTGGGCACGCTCATCAACCCCATCGTTGACCAATCTTGATTGGATGCGTGGGCTTGAAGCTTAAAAATGAGCCACCTCACAACAACAAGACAACTGGGCGCCTCCAGAGCCCCTTGAGCTTGCGCTGGGTGAGGTGGCTTGATCAATAGAGCGTTAAAGAGTCGGTGCGTTAATTTTTCGTTCAATCAATCCAACAATACACACCACTCCAGGTGTGAGGAGACAAACATGAAGAGAAGATCGATTTTGAAAGCCAGCGCTGGCGCCCTGAGCCTTGGTGCCCTCTCACCCCTGTGGGCCGAGTCCTATCCCGAACATGCCATCAAAATTTTGCAAGGCTTCGCACCGGGTGGCAATGCCGACAACATTGCCCGGGCACTGGGCAATGAAATGGGCAAAGGTCTGAACCAAAGCTTTGTGGTCGAAGCGCAAACGGGCGCAGGGGGCACGATTGCAGCCACCACCGTGGCTCGCGCCAAACCCGATGGCTACACCTTGCTTTTGGCCACGGGGGGACACGCTGTGGCGGGGGCTCTCTACAACAGCTTGGCCTACAAAACCGTGGCCGACTTTGAGATGGTCTCCACCATCACCTATTTTCCGTTTTTGATCGTCACCTCGGCCGACTCCAAATTCAAAACCTTGAACGACTTGCTCGACGCTGCCAAAAAGGCTCCCGAAACCGTGAGCTTTGGCTCGGCAGGGATCGGCTCCACCCATCACTTGGCCGGTGAGTTGCTGGCCAAGATGGCCAAGGTCAACTTGCTCCACGTGCCCTACCGAGGAGACGCCGCCTCCATCACGGCCCTCATGGCCAACGACGTGAGCTGCATCGTGGTGCCGCCCACCGCCGTCACCTCCAACATCAAGGCGGGCAAAATTCGCGCCTTGGCCACCAGTGGCGCACAACGCTGGTCAGGAATGCCTGAGTTGGCCACGGTGGCCGAGCAAGGCGTTGCCAATTACGACGTGAGGTCATGGGCCGGTTTGATGGCACCCGCGGGAACACCCAAAGCCGTGGTCGAGCGCTTGAGCCTTGAGGTGAACAAAGCCCTGATGGTGGCCGGCGTCAAGTCTCGCTTAGAAGAAATGGGTGGAGACGTCAAAGGCAGCACCCCCGAGGAGATGAAGACCATGGTGAGTGCCGAGTTGCAAAAATGGAACCAAGTCGTGGCCGACGCCAAAATTCCCAAACAATGACAGTGTTGATGGCCATGATTTCATGCATGGTCTTCATTGATCGGCCCATCCTCATTTTTCACTTCAACCCCAAGAAAGCACGTCCCTCATGAGCCTCATTCGCATCCGCAAAAGAAGCCTCACCATCGAGACCACCTACCACGAAGGTGGACCTCTCGCCGACAAGCCCTTGAAGCTTGCCGCTGCCTGCGCTGTCATTGAAAACCCCTATGCCAATCGGTATGAGCCCGATTTGATCCCTTTCATGAAAGAGTTGCGCTCATTGGGCACAGTGCTGGCACAGGAGTTGGTGGACACCCTGGGCAAAGACAACATCGAGGTCTACAGCAAAGCCGCCATCGTGGGGGTCAATGGCGAGCTCGAGCACGGCGCGGTTTGGCATGAAGCCGGGGGCTGGGCCATGCGCGCCCTTTTGGATGAGCCCAAGGCCATGGTGCCCGCAGGCAAAGCTGTGGGGGCGTGCGGCTTTCGACTGATGGTGCCTCTGCACTATATCCACGCCTCCTATGTGCGCTCGCACTTCAACACCATGGAGATTGGCATTCAAGATGCTCCGCGCCCGAATGAAATCTTGTTTGCGCTTTTGATGGGGACGGGCGCACGGGTGCACTCTCGCTTGGGCGGTTTGAGCAAAGATCAGGTGTCGGTGCACGACGGCCAACGGTGAAGGCTTCCAAGCCCGTCATGGCCTTCGTGGGTTTTATGGATTGTTTGAATTTTGTGATTGGAATTTTGTCATGAGTCATTCTTTTTCTCCCCAGCTCTCGCACATGGGGATATCGTGTTTTGATGTTGAAAAAATGCTCACCTTCTACACTGGGGTGTTCAATTTCAAACTCACTGACAAGGGGCATGGGCGCAACTTCCCCTACCTCTTGGCGTTTCTGAGTGCCAGCCCCAAGCAGCACCACCAACTCGTGCTGGCCCAAAACCGCGCACCTGGCACGCCCAGCACCGTCATGCAATTGTCTTTTTTGGTGAACACCTTGTCTGAGCTGCGCGAAGCCAAGTCGCGCGCCCTCGCGCACGGTGCCACCCATTTGCGTGGCTTGAGTCACGGCAACGCACTGTCAATTTATTTCTCTGACCCAGAAGACAACACGGTGGAAGTCTACATGGACACGCCTTGGTATGTCGCTCAGCCCCACGGCGACCCCTTGGATCTGGATTTGCCCGACGACGAGATTTGGGCACAAACTGAAAAAATTGTTCGCGCTGACCCCTCCTTCATGCCCGCCAAGGCATGGGTGAACAAAGTTTTTCACAACCATTGAGTCAACCATCACGCGCTCGAGAGGCTCTCGAGAGGCGTTTGAAAGTTGGCCAAGACAGCAACGGTTTGTTCACTGCACCCCAAAGAATATGACACCCCATTCTTCTAGGCGAGAGTTACTACAACTTCTGTCAGTGGCCACACTGACGCTGCCCATGACCCATGCCTGGGCACAATTGAGGCCCAACAAGAATCCATTTGGCCTCGGGGTTGCCAGTGGCTCTCCATCGAGTTCATCGGTGGTTTTGTGGACACGACTCTACGACGAGGGCTTTTTCGGCACCAACCTTCCCAATGAAAATATACCCCTCAAGTGGGAGATATCAACTGACAAAGAATTCAAAGCGATTGTTCAACAAGGCCAGTCGCTTGCAGTGGCTGGTCTTGCCCATTCAGTACACACAGAAGTATCCAATTTAGCCCCGAACACTTGGTTTTACTATCGATTTTTAATCGGCCCCTACACCAGTGAGGTGGGTAAAACGCGCACGTTTGCTGAACCCACCAGCAACGGACAAAAAACACTCAAATTCGCATTTGCTTCATGCCAGCATTTCGAGCACGGCTATTTCAACGCTTATACCCACTTGGTGCAAGAAAGTCCTGATTTGGTCTTGTTTCTGGGAGACTACATTTACGAATACGCCCCAGGGCGATCTGGCATTCGTCTTCATTCGGGAAGTTGGTGCCTGAGTTTGAGTGACTACAGAAAGAGATATGAACAATACAAATTAGAGCCAGAATTGCAGCAAGCCCACGCAGCGTGCCCTTGGATTTTCACCTGGGATGACCATGAGGTTCAAAATGATTATGCAGGCCTCAGCAGTGGCTCATTTGGGCCCTTTACAAATTTTGCCAAGCGTCGCGCCAATGCTTATCAGGCTTACTATGAACACATGCCTTTGAAATCTTCGTTTTTGGTTGAGGGACTTGAAGGATTGAGCAGTGGATCAGAACTTCGCCTTTATGAGAACTATCAGTTTGGCAAACTCGCCAATATCACGATGCTCGACACCCGCCAATACAGAGACAAACAAGCCTGTAACCCCAATTCACAAGATGGCTCTGCCACCGTGAGTTTGTCCTCTTGCGAACAGCTTGAAGACGCGTCCAGAACTCTCTTGGGTGAAAAACAAGAAGCCTGGCTAGAACATCAATTTAAAAATTCCACTGCTCAGACTTGGAACATCATTGGACAAAGCACTTTATTTGGAGCAAGGGTATACGCCACAGCGGAAGGGAAGAAAGTTTGGAATGACGGCTGGGATGGCTATCCTGTCGCCAGGAAAAAGCTTACCCAGCAATTGGTCAACCACCAAGTCTCCAACCCAGTCATCTTGGGTGGCGACGTCCACGAGTACTGGGTCGGTTACCTCAAGGAAGACTATTCCAACTCACAGAGCAAGGTCTTGGGCGTGGAGTTTTGCGGAACAAGCATCACCAGCAATGATGGGAAAAATACCGCATCACGCCAACGAGCAAATCCTCATTTCATTTACGCTGAAGGGTTGCGAAGAGGCTACTGTATTGTTGAGCTCAGTGAGGAATCGATGACAGTGCATCTGCGTGCTGTCAAAGACATCACCACCCGCTCGACTGAGATTGAGACTTTGGCTGTTTTTCGCGTATCGAATGGCTCAAAAACCATTGAAAGGCTACAAGTAGGCAGTGCTTGAATCGATGGACTTTGAACTTGGGGATCGTTTAAACGCTCACCAATAACCGCAGTCGATTTACACAGATTTATTGACACCCGCTGGAATCCATATGAAAAAGCTGTTTGTATCACTGCTACTTATCGTCACAAATGCCGTTGATGCACTTCCAGCTATGCCTAGTTCAGGTCCGTGTGCTTTTTTAATCACTCAACCAGTACCTTTTGGGATTTCAAGTTTTCCTTACAGCGGCACTGGATTTAAGTTTATGGGCACATTGAGTTTCAATAACTCTACTTCTGGCGTCATGAATGGCGCTTTTGTTAACGTAACGTAACGTATACAAACCAAGATAGTCCACAGTACGAACATTCCGCAATTTTAAAGAATGTTCCATTCAAAATTACATCGATGACCACTGCCCCGTTGATTGCCAAGGGTACAGTTTTGTTTCATCAGGGCTAGTGGGCAACTTGTGTTTGGTAACCCGCCGGCTTGAACGGATACTGTTTGAAAACCAACACTGTGATGGCGCAATTAGTGTGACAAGCTAGGCTTGCCCAGCTAAAATGAGGCATCACAAGGTAGGAAGTGAAATATTGCTCATACTGGAGCTCTTTGCGTCATCGAAAAAAACCATAAAAAATTTACAACATGGATCTTTTTTCCGCACTTGGTTTCAAATGGAATCGATCAAAAATTCCTGATTCCATTTCAACGCATTCAATTGAGCGAGTTAGCTTTCGTTTCCACCAAATGCTGTCTGTTTTTGTTTGGGATGCGTCTGTCCTTGAAGGAAACCCATTCAGCTATCCTGAAGTTAAAACTTTGCTTGATGGCGTTACTGTTGGGGGACGGAAAATATCTGA
>CAIPFK010000160.1 GCA_903864315.1 uncultured Burkholderiales bacterium
AACACGCACCCCAGCGCACTGCACGTCGCCGTTTAAACATGAGCGCGTGAAATGCACTGGGATCAAGGGGTTGGGGCCTAAAAGCCACAGCGCACGAGCTGTGCGCACAAAGCCTCACGCGCCCAAAAGGGCTTTGGCGCCCTTGACAGCCTCGAATTGGCTTGGATTATCCCCCAAAGCGAGGAGGGCAAAGGCGTTAAGGACGGAAATAATGAAAAAACCAGCTCGCCAGGCGGTTCCCACGCCAGCGCACCACCCAGAGGGGGCTTTGGCGAATCAAGCGGCCAACAAAGGCGCCAAACCTCCGCTGGCATCCAAGGCGAGCAAGTCATCGCACCCCCCAACATGGGTGTCACCAATGAAGATTTGTGGCACCGTTCTGCGCCCCGTGCTTTGCATCATGCTGTCGCGCGCTTGGGGGTCCAAGTCGACCCGCACCTCTTCTATGGAGTCAACTCCCTTGGACTTTAAAAATTGCTTGGCTCGCACACAATATGGACAAACAGCGGTGGTGTACATTTTGACTGGGGGCATGAGAGGTGAGCTCCTTGGAAAAAAATCAAACAATCAAGATTGGGTCTGAGTCGGTAGTGTCGCTTCTTTCCAGGCTTTCATCCCGCCAGACAAAGAATGGGCCTGTTCGTAGCCGAGTTTTTTGGCCACTTGCATGCCTTTGATGGACCGCATCCCGCTCTCGCACACCAACACCAAGGCCTGTGCCTTGTTTTTGTGCACCTGGGGCAATTTGGCCTCGAGCTCGGACAATTCAATGTGCACGGCGCCCGCAATCCGCTCGGCTTGGTGCTCGGCCAAGGTGCGCACATCGACCACCACGGCGCGCTCTTTGTTCATCAACTGAACCACCAAGGAGGGCGTCAAGCCTGGTTGCAAGGCCCCTTGAAAGATGGGGACCAACAGCATCGAGCCTGAGACCAGGGCCAGGGCGAATAACATCCAATTTTCAGTGATAAAGTTCAAAACATTTCCTTTGATGAAGCGATGGTGACAGACAAGCATTCTAAAATCGTTACCGACCTTTGTGCGAAAACTTTTTTTAACCCCTACTGACCGGACCCATTGACCATGTACAAACTCGTTTTGATTCGACACGGCGAATCCACTTGGAATTTAGAAAATCGCTTCACCGGCTGGACCGATGTCGACCTCACCCCTTTGGGAATTGAACAAGCCAAGACCTGCGGTGAGATCTTGTCATCTGAGGGCTACCACTTTGATTTGGCCTACACCAGTGTCTTGCAGCGCGCCATCCACACCTTGTGGCACTGCTTGGACGCGATGCAGCGCCCTTGGCTCCCCGTGGTTCAGTCCTACCGTTTGAACGAGCGTCATTATGGCGCACTCCAAGGCCTCAACAAGGCCGAGACCGCCAAGAAATACGGGGACGCGCAAGTCTTGGCATGGCGCAGAAGTTACGACGTGCCACCGCCCGCCTTGGAGCCCCAGGACCCACGCTGTGAGCGCGCTGATGCACGCTACGCCCGCTTGAAGCCCGACGATATTCCGCTCACCGAATGCCTCAAAGACACCGTGGCTCGGGTCTTGCCCTTTTGGCAAGAATCGATTGCACCCGCCCTCTTGGCCGGCAAAAAACCCTTGGTGGTGGCCCACGGCAACTCGATTCGCGCGTTGATCAAGTACTTGGACCAAATGAGCGACGAGGCCATCATTGAGCTCAACATCCCCAACGGTGTGCCCTTGGTTTATGAACTCGACGCCCAGTTGAAGCCTCTGCGCCACTACTACCTTGAGTCGGCTTGAGCTCGCTCTAGTGCTCTAGTGATCTAGCGCTTTACCGCTCTTGCAAGCCTTGGCGCGTTGCTTTACGCTGACAACCTGATCCCTAGGGGCGCGGCAACCAGCGCCTTTACAGCGGTTTACGCTTGGCAATAGACCCCACATTGCGAAGAGGCGCTTGATCAGACGATAATAGCCCCATCAAGCGTTGCAGCGTTGGGCTCAGGTCCAGGGTGTGGCAGTACGCCCTTTTTCCTATTTCTCCAAAATTTCAGAGGCAGCATGGGGCAAAAACTAAAAATCGCAGGTTGGTTGGCCATTGGCTCGTTGGCTGGGGCCTTGACCACCATTTCTTTGGAAGGCATCGCCAGGGGAAATTTCTCGCCGTTGCCACTTGAAGAACTGCAGCAACTCTCCTCTGTCTTTACCATGATCAAAAGTGACTATGTGGAGCCCGTGGATGAGAAAAAACTCATCACCGATGCCATTGCGGGCATGGTGGCGAGCTTGGATCCGCACTCACAGTATTTTGATAAAAAGAGCTTCAAAGAGTTCCGCGAAGGCACCACTGGCCGCTTTGTGGGCGTGGGCATCGAGATCAGCACCGAGGACGGTTGGGTCAAAGTGGTGTCTCCCATCGAGGGCTCGCCCGCCTACCGTGCTGGACTCAAATCGGGAGATTTGATCACCAAAGTGGACGACACCAATGTGAAGGGCTTGACCTTGAGCGAGGCGGTCAAAAGGATGCGCGGTGAGACCAACACCAAGGTCGTGCTCACCATCTACCGCAAGGATGAAAACAAAACCTTCCCCGTGACCATCATCCGTGAAGAGATCAAAACCCAAAGCGTCAAAGCCCGCCTCATTGAGCCTGGCTACGCCTGGCTCAGGCTCATTCAGTTCCAAGACCGAAGTGTGGAAGATGTGGTCAAAAAGCTCGAAGACCTCTACCAAGAGGACCACAACTTGAAGGGCTTGGTGCTTGATTTGAGGAACGACCCGGGGGGCTTGCTTGACGCAGCGGTCGCCATCTCGGCCGCGTTTTTGCCCGACAACGTGACCATCGTCTCGACCAATGGTCAACTCGCTGAGAGCCAGTTTGTCTACAAAGCTGCGCCTGAGTTCTACCAGCGCCATGCCTCCAACGACCCCATTGCCGAGCTCACGCAAAAAACCCACGGCATCTTTAAAACCATCAAAATGGTGGTATTGGTCAACGAGGGCTCGGCCTCGGCCAGCGAGATCGTGGCGGGTGCGCTTCAAGACCACCACCGCGCCACCCTCTTGGGCTCGCAAACCTTTGGCAAAGGCTCGGTTCAAACCGTGCGACAACTCGGCCCCGACACCGCCCTCAAAATCACCACCGCGCGTTACTACACCCCCAGTGGCCGCTCCATTCAAGCCAAAGGCATCTTGCCCGACGTGATGGTGGATGAAACGCCCGAGGGCTCGCCTTATGCAGCGCTCAGAACGCGCGAGGCCGATTTGGACAAGCATTTGACCAGTGGTCAAGGCGGTGAGACCAAAGACGCCGAGCGTGAAAAAGCCCGTGAAGTGGCCTTGAAGCGCTTGGAAGAAGAGTCTAAAAAACCCGTGGCCGAACGCCGCGCTCCGGAATACGGCTCGGACAAGGACTTCCAACTCCTCCAAGCGTTGAACCAACTCAAGGGTTTGAGCGTGGTTGCGAGCAAAACCCAAACCGAACGCACAACAGCTGCGCCTGACAAGGACAATTGAGCGTCATGCGCGACGAGCAACTGCTGCGCTATTCGCGCCACATCTTGCTCCCCGAGATTGGCATTGAGGGCCAAGAGCAATTTCTGCGCTCCCATGTTCTGATCCTCGGTCTGGGTGGCTTGGGCTCGCCCGCGGCCATGTACCTGGCCGCATCCGGTGTGGGTCACCTGAGTTTGGTGGACTTTGACCGTGTCGAGCTCACCAATTTACAGCGCCAAATTGCGCACACCCACGCTCGCTTGGGGCGCACCAAGGTGGACTCTGCAAGAGAGCAGCTCCTCGCCTTGAACCCCGAGCTCACCATTGACATCCATGAGGCGCGTGCCACACCAGACACACTGGAGCACTGGCTCGATGGGGTGGACGTGGTGATCGATGCGGTGGACAACTTTGCCACCCGTCAACTGCTCAACCAAGCCTGTCTGGCCAAATCCATCCCTTGGGTGAGCGCGGGGGCCATTGGACTGGACGCCCAAATCACGGTCTTTGACCCCAGAGTTGCGGACAGTCCTTGCTATGCATGTCTCTTTGCGCCTGAACCAGCACCACCCGAGGCGAGTTGCGCGAGCATGGGGGTCTTGGCACCCTTGGTCGGCGTGGTGGGTGCCATGCAGGCCCTGGAGGCCTTGAAGTTGATTGGCCTTGAAGGCCGGGGCTTGGTGGGTCGGCTCTTGATGTTGAATGCAAAAGAGCTGCGCTGGAGTGAGATGCGTGTCAAGCGCAGCGCCACTTGCCCAGTGTGCTCGGTGCGCTCAGTGTGATCCACTGATCCAAGGGTGGCCCCCATGGCGTTGCTCTAAGCTTTTTTAGACTGGGTGCGGGCTTTTTGAGCGGGCAATGCACTCACAATCCACCCCTCCAAGGGGTCCATGGCTTGGGGCAGCCCATGATGGGGCAGGCCTTGCAAGTGGGCCACGTGACCCCACGCCGCTTGGACAGCACACAGCACTGCATCCAAGGCGTCGCCTTGGGGCTCCTCAATGAGCTCTTCTCGCTGGGCGTGGGAGAGCTTGAGCCTGAGCCCCAGGCGCGTGAGTCCCAGCTCCAAGGCGTGCAAGATGTCTTTGCGCGCAATGAGACGCTCTGGGGTTTGTTTGGCGCGTTCGTCGCTTTTGTAGCTCCTCGAACCCAACACTTCTTTGGCCAACAGTCCTGGGTAAGCCTCGAGTCCCAAGCGCTGCGGGTCGCCTGGGTGCAGGCCCACCAAAGTCAATCCCGCACGCAAGAGCACCGGCACCCCTGCGTGCATCATGTACGCCACGGGCGGGTTGACCCATTTCATGGAGGAGCTGGAGTCGGCGCACAAATCGGTGCCACGGTGAGCAAATTTAGAGCCCGTCGCACGCTTGGCACAAAACGCCATGAAGAGTGCCCTGAGCTCGGGTCTGGTGTGCGAGACAAAGGTCTTCATGCATGGGTGCCACTCGGTGGGCCAACCGAGCTCGAGCACCAACTCGCGTGGCAAACCAAAGGGCAGATCAAAGCCGCCCACATAGCTCTCGTGACGCTTGAGTTCTGTCTCAAAGGCATCAAAACTCTTGACTCGCACAAGTTGCTCCAACACCACCACCCCACCCTCTTTGTGGTGGGCCCAGGCCATCACAATGGGTTTGCGCGCGGTGGGACGAGAGGTGAAGTCCACGCCAAGGAGCCGAGTGGCCACGGCTTGAGGCGATAGACTCTGGAGCTGAGTGAGCGACTCAACCCTTGGCTTACTCAAAGGCTTGGTGGTGGGATTCATGGGAAGGTTCTATGCGCTTGAGAGGCCAACTCCAAGGGACGACCCCATGCTTGAACCTTGGGGCCCGTCCATGGACCAAGAAGACTGGCAAGGTTGGGAAGACTGGCAAGGTTGGCAAGGTTGGCAAGGGCCAGGCAAGCCCTAGGCAAGCCCACCCGCATTGCTCAAGAGCGGCCCATGATGGCGGCTGTGGCCATGAGCTCTTCAAGCAGCGCAATCGAGACGTCTCCAGACACAGAATACGGGTCAAGCACAGGCGTTTCCGAATACTTGAGCACAACAGACGCGTTGAGTTTGGCCAAATTGACTTGGCCCATGGCCCAACCGCTGTAGCGTCGCTCTTTGACCTCTTCGTAATGCAAGAGCACCACGTCGGTGTGTCGAGCGTCGCGAATCAAGTGAGCGTAAAGGGCATTGACTTGGTTGCGCCCGCCTTCCAAGACTTGCAAGAAAATGCCGCCACCATGACACAAAATACCAGTGATGCCATTGGAGGCGTTGTGATCCTTGGAGGACGCCAAAATGGACTCGGTGTGCGCTTCGTCGCCGGGCTTGACCGAGCGGCTGACATAAACCAAACGAACCAACATAGTGAGTCCCCTGTTAAGTTTTTTGTGGGATGAGGGCCAAAAATTCACGCCGCAAATTGGGGTCCTTCAAGAAAGCACCGCGCATCACAGAATTGATCATTTTACTTTCCACGTCCTTCACACCCCGCCAGCCCATGCAAAAGTGAGACGCTTGCATGACCAAGGCCAAGCCATCGGGCTGGGTTTTCGCTTGGATGAGATCGGCGAGTTGCACCACGGCCTCTTCTTGAATTTGTGGGCGAGACATGACCCAATCGGCCAGTCTTGCGTATTTGGACAAGCCAATGACGTTGGTGTGCTCGTTGGGCATGACGCCAATCCAAATCTGACCCATGACTGGGCACAGGTGATGACTGCAAGCACTGCGAACGGTGATTGGGCCCACGATCATGAGCTCATTGAGGTGCTCAATGTTGGGAAACTCGGTGATGGGGGGGGCTTGGATGTAACGCCCGCCAAAGACCTCTTTCAAATACATCTTGGCCACGCGCCTGGCGGTGTTGCGGGTGTTGTGGTCGTGCTCGGTGTCAATCACCATGCTATCGAGGACACCTTGCATCTTGATCTCCACCTCGTCCAGGAGCGCCTCGAGCTCACCGGGTTCGATGAAGTCGGCAATGTTGTCGTTGGCGTGAAAACGTTTTTTGGCAGCCAACACCCTTTGTCTGATTTTCACAGACATGGGAATGCCGTCCACACTGGGATCCAACACTTGAGAAGAAGTCATTTTCAGCGCAACGCCTTTATCATGAATATCGGTAGAACATTTGCAAGATCGGGAATCGTAACAGTCTTTGGGAGGTCACTTGGCGAAAAGGGTCATTCGTGGGGGGCTCAAGCGCAAGGGGAGGGTCAACAAGCTCCAAAGCCGGCATCCTCCACGCCAAGCGCTAGTAGGGCACCCGCGCGAGTTTGAGCGCCAAAAAGACACTGCCATAAGCCACCCAATCCAAGAGGCGATTGTAGCGACTGCGCCCCCGAATGTCGGCGGCCTTCACAGGCACACTGCCCTGGGCTGAGGCGAGTTGAAGGTGCGCTTTGAGCTCGAGCACCAACCCCTTGGAATGCGCAACGATATTGGCCTCTCTGGCCATCATGAGGCTCAAGGGGTCCAAGTTGGATGAGCCCACCGTGCTCCAGTCCTCATCGACCACGGCCACCTTGGCGTGAAGAAAGCTCGGTGTGTACTCGTGGATTTCAACCCCGCTGTTGATCAATACGCCATAAAGATGCCAAGTGGCACGGTACATCCATGCGAATTCGGCTCGACCGGCGAGCAGCACATGAACACGCACGCCACGACGAGCGGCGGCACACAGCGCTTGCAACATGCGAGAAGAGGGAAAGAAAAACGCATTGGCAATCCAGATTTCACACCGAGCGCGCTGAATGGCGTGCAAGTAAGTCGCCTGAATTTGCCAGCGGTGGGACAAATTGTCACGCAAGACCAAGCGCATGGACGGCGGGGGTGTCGGTGCTCTCGCCCCAAGCCCGGCGTCCAGTTGATCGGGGGGGGGCATCGCTGGTGAAAAAGTCTTCCACCACGCCTCCAAGACCTGGGCTTGGGACTTGGTCCCGACGAGGGAGATCGACCTCATGGTCTGACTCAAAGCCACTCGAGTCCATAACTCCGCCATGCTCTTGTGGATGTCGTGCGCAACGGGACCCCAGACTTGGAGGACGAAATCGAGCCTGGGGTTGACCATGGTCTTTTTGGCATGGGGGTCCCAGTGATCGTCAAGCACATTGACGCCCCCACAAAACGCACTGGTGCGGTCCACCACACACAACTTGCGGTGCAAACGCCGCCAGTTCGCGGGCCAACCCGTGACAAAGGCAATCATGGGCGAGTAGCACAAGAGCTCGACTCGGGAGCGCTGCCAACGCACGCGCCAATCGTGGGCAATGACCGGCGTGCCAAAGCCGTCCAGCATCACCATCACGTGGACACCTCGCGCGGCTGCGCGCTCCAACGCTTGGGCCACACCAAGTGCGCCCAGGGTAAAGTCGAAAATATAGGTCTCGAGTCGAACTTCTTGCTTGGCCGCATCAATGCAGCGAACGAGTGCGGGAAAGAATTCGTCACTGCCCTTGAGGAGGACCCAGTCTTTTGGTGAGCCTGAACCCAAGGGGCTTTGCATCAAAGGGTTCATGGCGAGTTCGCTACCCATGGCTTGGTGACTGGGGAGGGCTTCACGGGCCGCTTGAACTCGGTGACCAAGGGCAAGTGGTCTGAGAGTCTGGCCCAGTGCACGCCCTCTGGGGTGTAGCTTTGCAGGGGCTCCAGGCCTCGCGCATAGACCCGGTCAAGCGACAAGACAGGCCACCTAGCGGGAAAGGTTTTGAGGTGAGGTTTGGCGCAACTCTTGAGTCCCACTTGGGCCAAAGGGCGGTGCAAGTGGGCTTGCCAATCGTTGAAATCTCCCGCCACAATCAAAGCCTCTTTTGGATCAATGTCCCGCGCAATGAGGGCTTTGATTTGTTCGATTTGTCGCGCCCGTGAGCGCGCCAACAGTCCCAGGTGAATGACCAGCACGTGCAGGGTTTGGCCCTCGACCTCCAACCTCACGTGCAGCACCCCGCGCTGCTCCAAGGCGTGGTCTGAGATGTCCATGTGGGCATGGGACTCAATGGGCCAACGGCTGAGGAGCGCATTGCCATGCTCACCGTGCCGGGTTCGTGCATTGGTTTGGTACACCACCTGGTAGCCGTCTGGCGCCAAGACCTGCGCTTGGCCTTCTTGGGGCCACAGGCTAAAGCGCTTGGCCAATTGGTGATTGAAGCTCCTCACCTCTTGCAAGCACACGACATCGGCATCCAAGGCGGTCAAGGCGCTGGCCATGTTGTGAATCTCTAGCCGAGTACCCAACCCGAGCCCCAAGGACAAACTGCCCCCTAGGCCCAAGTTCGAACCAGGCGACTGCACGCCTTTGTGTATGTTGTAGGTCACCAGTTTGAACATCGCTGGACTCTACCCCCTAATGGTGAGCGCAGGCTTGAGCTACATCAGAGCTCGATGGCATTGTTCATCTCGGTTGCATCCCACTCCTTTGAATGAAACCTGGTTGATTGAGCATCAAAATCGCCTCGGCATTGGACGGCGAAAACACCACATCGGCCGCCTCCAAGATAGGCAACCACTGCCACTGGGTGTGCTCCCTTGGGTTGAGCACAATGGGCGTGCCTGGCGCAACCTTCAAGCCAAAGACGCGCTCGGTGTTGTGGGTCACCCCAGGAGCGTAGCGGTGAAGAAAGGCGGGATAGATCTCATAGTGGTTCTCCAGCCCCCAGTCTCTGAGCGCCAGGCCTGGCGCATTGGCATCAATGCCGGTCTCTTCCAAGACCTCGCGCTGGGCCGTGTCCACCCAGTCTTCGGATAAATAATCTTTCGATCCCGTGACACTTTGCCACGTCCCCATGTCAACGCGGCGAATCACCAAGACCTCCTGGGCTTGGGTGTGGATCACCACCAACACCGATTGAGGGATTTTGTAGCTCACTGTGATGCCGCCTGTTGAAGAATTTGAAGAGAGGATGAAAGCGCAACCATATCGGGCCAAGCAACCCTTCGATGTGCACGCAATGCCTCACCAGATTTCCAGTGAGGACGGTGCGATTACTTTTTAAGCCGAATTTGATTCGGCAAAGGCACCGAGCGGTGCAACACGTCTTCGCCAAGCCACTGCGCCCCTTGCCATGCGCGCTTGGCCACCAAGGATAAAGGCAACTGCTGGTAGTCGTCGTTGAAGACCTCGAAGCTGTAATCGCCTCGGTAACCCAGGGCATACAAACGCGTCACCAAATCGGCCAAGGCGTCCGAGTGCACGCCTTCGCCAGGAAAGACCCGGAAGTGCCGCGCCGTGGTCATGCGGTCCTCAAAGGTGGGCACCTCTTGCCACATGAAATCGGCCAATTGCACCAAAAATATTTTTTCTGGGTCCAGCAACTCCAAGTCGTCCAAAGCCGACTTCGTTGCAAACAGATGAAAGGAATCGAGCCCCAGGCCCAAATTGGGCGCATCGGCCTTTTGAATCACCTCCCAAGCCTGCTGGAACTCATTGATGGTGCGCCCCCAAGAGAGTGCCTCAAACGCGACTTTGATGCCCAGGGGAAGCGCCAACATGGCGAGTTTGCGCAAATCTTTGGCCAGCACCGCGGTCTCGTTGCTCGCGTGCACCGAGGTCGATGAGCACACCAAGAGGACCTTAGAGCCCAAGGCATGACACATCTCGAGCATGGCCTTGGCAATGTCGATTTTGTAGTGATGCAAATGCCCCGACAAGCCCTCAAAGTCCCTGAGCACCTGAAAGCCCGTCACTCTGAGACCACTGGTCTTGACGGCGTTGACCGCCGCTTCAAAGCCCTCGGGGTGCGAGACCACGTCGCGCGCGCTCAGCATCACTTGCGTGAAGCCCGCGTCCTTGATCGCCTTGAGTTTCGCCTCCAAGGTGCCTGCCAAAGAGATGGTATCCATCCCAAAGTCCTCCATGGCGCCCAACATCGAACTCATGCGCGCCCTTTCTTGGCCGTGCTCACCAACTCAAAGCTCACCCCTGAGAGCCACGTGCGGGTCAAAGCCCCGTCGTGCTCGTGCACACGCGCGTCCTGGCTGTCGTGCAGGGAGACAAACTCCACGCCCCGCTCGGCCAACAACACAGTGGCCGCTTGGACGTCCTCACACCCTAGCCCAATGCGCTGAAAACGCTCCTCTTCCTCCAGCGCCAAGACACCAGGCTCGGGCTCGATCAGTTGAAGAAAAAAAGTGTTGCACGGGCTCTTCATGATGCGCCCTTTGGGCAAAACGCCAAACCGAGCGGACGCGGGCAACGCCTCAAAGCCCAAGAGCTCTTGGTAAAACTCCATCCAGTCGAGCATGCGGTCGTTGCCGATGTATTGCACCAGGCCAAAAAAATGAAATCCAGCCAAAGCGATGGGGTGAGCTTCAACACTGGGAATGGGCACAAAGTCCACGTCGTAAATGGAGAAGTCCCGCACCCGGTCAATGAAATAAATTCGACTTGAACCCACACCATGGATGGCCGGTATGTTGAGCTCCATCACCTCCACATGGGTGGGCACGCCCCAGGCGCCCAACGCCAAAGCGCGGTGATAGGCCTTGGCCGCGTCTCGCACGCGAAGTCCAAGTGCCGCAATGACAGGTTTGTCGGTGGGGTTGAGCGCATGTGGCAAGCCCGATGCGTGAGCATTGATGATCACATTCATATCGCCTTGGCGATACAGCAGCACCTCGCGCGAGCGGTGTCTGGCCACGGGGCGAAAGCCCATCCTCTCCAGCACCTGCCCAAGCGCTTGGGGCTTGCTGGTGGCGTACTCAATGAATTCAATCCCAGACAGTCCCAGGGGATTGGGCTCAGGAGAAATCGATTCGCGGTTGGCGCTGTCAGCCACCGAGTTAGAAATTGCAGTCATGGCCAGTCGATCACTCCACATTGAAAAAAACACAACAGGGCTGGGGCGCTACATTGCATGGGGGCCCAAAGACGCACAAGCGCACCCACCTATGCATTATGATCCCCACCCAGCAATGCGCAAATCTTACCCTTAAAACGCTGGTGCAATCGAATATCACTTGGGAGCAAATGCCATGATCCACACTCGCCACCTCATGACCTTGACCCTGGAGGTGCCCTCCAGCGTTGATTTGGGCCAAACCCCGCGGGGGGGGACGCAAGATTGCCCACATCTCAGGCGGGCATTTTGAAGGCGAGGTCATCCAAGGCACTGTCTTGGCCGCCCCCGGGGGAGACTGGCTCACGCTCAGAAGCGATGGGGTGTTGAGTCTGGATGTGCGCATCACGCTAGAAACGAGCGACCATGCTCTCATTTTCATGTCCTACCAAGGACTCAGGCATGGGAGTGCCGAGGTGATCGAGCGCTTGAACCGGGGTGAGCGAGTGGCAAGCACGGACTACTACTTTCGCATGGCACCCGTGTTTGAGACGGGCAGCGAACAGTACAACTGGATGAACCGCTCGCTTTTTGTGGCCACCGGAAGCCGTGAACCCACCGGCCCGGTTTACCAAATTTATGAAATACTCTAGTGCTCCAGGCGCATCAAGCCTGAACGGGTGTGCGCAAACGGATGTGGAGTTCTCGGAGTTGCTTTTCATCAACGCTTGAAGGCGCTTGCGTGAGCAAGCACTGAGCGCGTTGGGTTTTGGGAAACGCAATCACATCCCGAATGGAGTCCGCCCCCGTCATCAACGTGACAATGCGGTCAAGCCCAAAGGCCAAACCACCGTGCGGGGGTGCGCCGTATTGCAAGGCGTCCAGCAAGAAACCGAATTTGGTTTGGGCTTCTTCGGGGGTGATCTTCAATGCATCAAACACCTTTTGCTGCACATCGGCACGGTGAATACGCACCGAACCACCACCGATCTCCCAACCATTGAGCACCATGTCGTAGCCCTTGGCGATGCATTTTTCTGGCGCCGTCACCATCCAGTCCTCGTGGCCATCTTTGGGGGCCGTGAAGGGGTGGTGAACCGCGGTGTAGCGGGCCGACTCCTCGTCGTATTCGAACATGGGGAAGTCCACCACCCACATGGGTGCCCAACGCGCTTGGAATAGGCCGTGGGTTTTGGCAAATTCGCTCAAACCAATTTTCAGCCGCAGCGCACCCATGGCATCGTTGACCACCTTGGCCTTGTCTGCACCAAAGAAAATCAAGTCGCCGTTTTGCGCGCCTGTTTTGCTCAAAATCGACGCAATGGCCTGATCGTTCAAGTTCTTCACAATGGGAGACTGCAGACCGTCGCGCCCTGCGGCCACGTCGTTGACCTTGATCCAGGCCAAACCCCGTGCGCCATAAATTTTGACAAACTCGGTGTAGCCATCGATCTCGCCTCGGCTAATGCCCCCGCCCTCTGGGATCCTCAACGCCACCACCCGACCTCCAGGGGTCGTTGCAGGCGTGGAGAACACCTTGAAGTCCACTGTTTTCATGTCATCGGTGAGCTCGGTGAACTCCAGCGAAATTCTCAAATCGGGCTTGTCCGAGCCAAATCGATGCATGGCCTCGCCATACGACATGACAGGGAACTCCCCCAAGTCCACGCCCAAGACTGCCTTGAAGAGGTGGCTGATCATGCCTTGGAACATGTCGCGAATTTCCTCCTCCCCCATGAAGGAGGTCTCGATATCGATTTGGGTGAATTCCGGCTGGCGGTCTGCCCTCAAGTCCTCGTCACGGAAACATTTGGTGATTTGATAGTAGCGATCAAAGCCCGCCACCATCAAGAGTTGCTTGAAGAGTTGGGGAGACTGTGGCAGGGCAAAAAACTGTCCATCATGAACCCGACTGGGAACCAAATAGTCACGCGCCCCTTCAGGTGTGCTCTTGGTGAGCATGGGGGTTTCGATGTCCACAAAACCGTTTTCATGCAAAAACTGGCGCACATGGTGGGCCACTTTGTAGCGCAGCATCAAGTTTTTTTGCATGTAAGGACGGCGCAAATCCAGCACCCTGTGCGTCAAGCGCGTGGTCTCAGAGAGGTTCTCATCATCGAGCAAAAAGGGGGGTGTCACAGAGGGGTTCAAGACCACGAGGCCTTGGGCGTGAACCTCGACTTGGCCACTTTTGAGTTGTTCGTTTTCTGAGCCCTCGGGGCGGCGGCGCACCACACCGGTGACTTGAATGCAAAACTCGTTTCTCAAACTCTCGGCCGATGCGAACACCGCCTCTTGGGACGGGTTGCAGACAATTTGTACGTGTCCCTCACGGTCCCTCAAGTCCACAAAAATCACCCCACCATGATCGCGGCGGCGATTGACCCAGCCGCACAACTGGACGGTTTGATCCAAAAGTTCTTGGGTCACTAGACCGCAGTAATGGCTTCTCATGGACATGGCAATTTCTTTCTAAATTCTGGGGGTGGGTTCACTGAGGGTGAAGAATAAAATGACAAGGCATTGGCACTCAAGCGGCGGGTTTTTGTGGCTCAGGCACACCAGGCTTGGACTCGGTGACCATCTCATCGGGTGCCACAGCGCCCATGGAGATCACATACGTCAAGGCCTGATCCACACTCAGCGACAAGGTTCGCACCTCACTGACTGGCACCATCAGAAAAAATCCGCTCGTCGGGTTTGGCGTGGTGGGCACGTAAACGCTCACCATGTCGTCCCCCAACAGGGACGCCACCTCGCCTTTGGGAGAACCTGTTTGAAACGCAATGGTCCATGTGCCTTGGCGAGGGTATTGCACCAACACGGCCGTGCGAAAGGCGTCGCCGCTGCTTGAGAACAAGGTGTTGGAGACCTTTTTAACGCTGGTGTAAATGGACTTGACAAACGGGATGTGAATGAACAAATGGTCCCATTGCTTGAGCCACCACCGACCGGCGACATTGGAGGCAAACGCGCCCGTCACGAGCAGCACCACAAAGACCAAAATCACACCCAAGCCATGCACTTCGCGTAAAAAATCCAAATCAGGCTGACGACTCGCACTCAACACCGAGCCCAGGCCGGAGAGGACGCCGGCAAAAATCGCGTCAAAAAGGCTCATGAGCCACAACAGCACCCACACCGTGATGGCCAAGGGCAACCAGACCAAGAGGCCTGCGAGGAGGTGTTTTTTTAAGTGCATGTGCTCAATCGTGGGTCAAAGAAGAATAGTTTCACGCTCAACACGGGTGCGATCCGTCAAGAGGAGGACTTGGGCGCAAAAGAGCCCGAAGTGCTCGAGGAGGAGGTGCTGGAACTGGTGCTGGACGTGGAGGTCGACGAACTGCCCGTGCTGCCTGAACCATTGGAGCTGCCAGAACTTCCTGATGACGTTGCACTTGAGGAGGTGGACGTGCTGGACGCTGGCGAGGCTTGGCCGACCGTGCTAGCGCCACTCGAGTCAGCCGAGGAAGAGGTCGTGGTGGCACCCTCACTGGTGGTGCTGTTGGCAGCACCACTCTCGCTCGTTGAGCTCACCGTGTCCGCCTTGGGCTTGTCGCCGCCCCTGAAATCCGTCACATACCAGCCAGAGCCTTTGAGCTGAAAACCAGCGGCGGTGACTTGTTTTGAAAACTGCGGCTCTCCGCACTGCAAACACACGCTCAGAGGGGGGTCTGAGAGCTTTTGCAAAACGTCCTTGGCAAAGCCACAAGACGCACATTTGTAGGCATAAATAGGCATTTGAGATTGACTTGCTGCAAAATCCACCATTATAGAGGTGAGCCAGCGGTTTTAAAAGAGTCCTTGGATGGCTTTTGGGGGGACTCAATGGGCGTTGGGATCCATCCCGGCATGATAGCGGTGAGTGCTGTGGACGTTGCGCAGGACCTGCGGCGCCAGTGAGCCCACCACCATGGCCAGCACAGCCACCACCAACCCCACCCCTTGAGCGGGCAAGACCTCCCCCAAGGGGGTGGCCAAAAAGACAAGCCAAGTGCAAAGCCCTAGAGCAATGGACAGCACCGCCCCTTGCGTCGTGGCTTTGGGCCAGTAAAGCCCAAAAGCCAAGGGCACAAAGGCACCCACCAAAGGCACTTGGTAGGCACCGGAGACCATCTCATAAATACTGCTGCCTTGCATGACGATGGCATACATCAAGACGACCACGCTAAAGACCAGCACGGTGATGCGCATGGCCCGCAACTGGGCCTTGTCGTCCATGTCGGGTCTGAATTGGCGCCATATGTTCTCTGTGAAGGTGACGCTAGGAGCCAACAACGTGGCCGACGCGGTGGATTTGATAGCCGATAGCAATGCGCCAAAAAAGATCACTTGCATTACAAACGGCATTTTTTGCATCACCAGCGTTGGCAGCACCCGCTGAGGGTCGTCATTGATGAGGCGCAAGGCCTCATCCGGCATGATGATCATGGCACTCACCACCAAGAACATGGGCACAAACGCAAACAACATGTAGCAAACCCCTCCAATGATGGGGCCACGGGTCGCCGACTTCACGGAGTTGGCCGACATCACGCGTTGAAACACATCTTGCTGCGGAATGGAGCCGAGCATGATGGTGAGCCCAGACGCCACAAAAAACATCACGTCGTGCCAGTTGCCATCGGGTAAAAAATGAAACATGTTCTTGGACTCGGCCAAGGCGATCACACGCTCAGCACCACCGGCCTGATTGCCGGCAAACACCGCCAAGGTCGCGAGTCCACACACCAAGATGATCATCTGTATAAAGTCGGTGATCGCCACAGACCACATCCCGCCAAACAAGGTGTAGGCCAAGATCGACACCACCCCGATGCCCATGCCCAGTGGCATGGAGATGGCGCCGTCAGAGAGGATATTGAACACGAGCCCCAAGGCACTCACTTGGGCCGAGACCCAACCCAAATAACTCAGCATGATGATCAAGGTGCAGACCACCTCGACACGTCGGCCATAGCGCTCGCGGTAATAGTCGGCAATGGTCAAGAGCGTCATGCGGTAGAGTTTGCCCGCAAAAAACATCCCCACCAAGATCAAGCACAGTCCAGCGCCAAAGGGGTCTTCCACAACACCATTGAGTCCAGAATTGACAAATTTGGCCGGAATGCCAAGCACCGTCTCTGAGCCGAACCAAGTGGCAAAGGTCGTGGTCACGATCATCACCATTGGCAAATGCCGTCCCGCAATGGCATAGTCCGAGGTATTTTTCACGCGCCGGGCCGCCACCAAACCAATGCCAATGGTGATCAACAAATAAACAATTACCAAGGCCAATAACATGCGATCACCTTCCGTCAAAACCCCATTTTAAAACAAGGTCCAAGTCGCGCAAGGCTGGCCACCTTGAAAGTAGCAGTCTGCAAATAACGACTCTATTGGACCGGGTTCAATGGGTGGCTCCAATCCACGAGATTCAATGGCGGACCTCAATCGCGACATTGAGCAGTCGCATCAAACAGTCGCATCAAACAGTCGCATTGAGCCACTGCATCACCACCATCCCAACCACAAAGCCCAACGCGATCCAAAGCAAGCGCACCAGCAATCGCTGGGTTTGCCGACTCTCTTGGAGAACTTGCAAGAGTTCTTTCGAGGACACGCTCGGGTGGGGATGATGCAAATAGTCATGCATCAAGCGCGGGAGCTCGGGCAAAATTTTGGCATACCGAGGCGCCTGAGACAAGAGTTGCTTCCAGAGCTTTTTGGGGCCAATTTGCTCGAGCATCCATTTTTCCAAAAAGGGCTTGGCTGTGCTCCACAAGTCCAAATCGGGGTCGAGCTCACGCCCCAAGCCTTCGATGTTGAGCAAGGTCTTTTGCAGCAGCACCAATTGCGGCTGAATTTGCACATCAAATCGCCTGGACGTTTGAAACAAGCGCATGAGCACAAGCCCCAAGGAAATCTCCTTCAAGGGGCGGTCAAAATAAGGTTCGCAAACGGTGCGAATCGCCGACTCCAACTCATCGATGCGAGTTTGCGCAGGCACCCAACCCGACTCCAGGTGCAACTCAGCAACACGCTTGTAGTCGCGGCGGAAAAAAGCAGTGAAATTTTGTGCCAAATATTCTTTGTCGTACTCGGTGAGCGTGCCCACGATGCCGAAATCAAGTGACACATACCTCCCCAAGGTCTTGGGGTCCACGCTCACCTGAATATTGCCAGGGTGCATATCGGCATGAAAAAATCCGTCCCGAAAGACTTGGGTAAAGAATAGCGTCACCCCGTCTCTTGCCAATTGCTTGATGTCCACACCGGCCTGCATCAAGGTCTCCACTTGGCTGATGGGCACACCAAACATGCGCTCCATCACGATCACATCTTGGTGACAGTAGTCCCAGTGCATCTCCGGGATCAAGACCAAATTGAGCCCTTGCATATTGCGTCGCAACTGCGCAGCATTGGCCGCTTCGCGCACCAAATCGAGCTCATCGTGCAAGTACTTGTCAAATTCAGCCACCACTTGGCGTGGCTTGAGGCGCCGGCCATCGACTGAGAGACGGTCCAACCACTCGGCCATGGTGCGCATGAGCGCCAGGTCTTTCTCGATCACCTCCTTCATCTGAGGTCGAATGACCTTCACTGCCACTTCGCGGGTGTCGCCATTGGCGTCGAGCATGGCCGCAAAATGCACTTGGGCAATCGAAGCACTGGCCACCGGTTCACGGTCAAAACGAGAGAATATGTCCTCAACTTTCTTGCCAAAGGCCCGCTCGATGGTGGCCACCGCCACAGTGGAATCAAACGGAGGGACACGGTCTTGCAAGGCGGCCAACTCGTGGGCGATGTCGTGTGGCAACAAATCACGGCGGGTGGAGAGCACTTGGCCAAATTTCACAAAAATGGGCCCCAGTGTCTCCAGCGCTTGTCGCAAGCGCTGGCCGCGCGGAGCTGACAAGTCGCGCCCCAGGCGCAACCTGGGTGCCAAAACACGAATCCACGGCTGCTTGAGTCCGGAGAGGATCAATTGATCCAGCCCAAAGCGCCAAACCACCAAAAAGATCACAAAGCCGCGGAAAAAACGACTCATTTGTTGGCCACTCCTGCGCCCAATGCGCTCGCGCGATCATAGGCACTGGTGGCAAAGCGCCTCAACCCATCCAAGACCCAATGTGCAACCCGAACGACTTGGTGGGCATTGGCGTCACCGACTATTTTTGACAAATCGTCCTCGTAATCCCACTGCACATGGCCCACCAGCCAATTGACCTCAGCGGCCAATTGCACATCGCCTTCGATGCGAATAGCGGGCTTTTCCTCATGAACGAGTCGGCTCGCGACATCCAGTAAGCTCACCTCCGCCAAGGTGATGGTCAAATCGCTTTTGTAAACAAGCGCGTGAGGCAAATCGCGATCGAAGGCTCGCCCTTGAGAGACTTGGTCGTTTTCAAGCAAACCCGCGGGAGTGATGCGCACACGCCAATGCCAGTCGTGCCACTTGAGCGACAACGTGCGTCCTTGTTGCCGCTTTAAGCGGGCCAATGCTTGGGGCTCATGCATGAGCACATGATTGACAAAGAGAATCACGCGTTCCATGACCTCTGTGACCAAGCCTTGAGGCCACTTGAGTGTCAAGGCCCGGCGCTCCAGGGCCTGAAGGCCCCCCTTGAGCTCAGCCCAAATGGCTTGAGGACTTGGGAGACTCCCCAGACCAACTCGATCGCGATGTCCGTCTTGTGGTCGGTCTTGGCTTGGGTCACGATCGTGCTGTGCACTGGCACCGCGGTGTGCGCGAGTAAGAAAGGCATCGTCAACAAGATGGCGCGTCATATTTTTGGCTTTCACTCAGGTAAACAAAGTTGCCAAGTCTCGCTCAGCAACGTTTTGGCCAACACAGTCTTCATCCCCATCACTGCAAGGCCTCCAAGGCAGACACACGCCAGCCCTGAAGATCTTGTTCATGGTGGGGAAGCACGGTTTTGGACCAAGTCCAAATCTCGCGAAATGGATTGGGGCTGGCGCTGTGGCCTTCTCGGATCATGCCCGAGAGCTCAACACTGACCTTTTGCTCCAGCCCTTCGAATTTGACACTCAAGCACTGGGAGTCCAGCATCAAGACCTCGCTCATGTCTTGTGCCTTGGGACTTGAGGCGGCATTGTCATCTGAAAGAGCCAGCTGGGAGAACTGGTCTTTCACCTCTTGCAGCATCGTTGGACTCAAAAAGTCTTGCATGTGCCCCAAGTCTCGCCGGTCCCAGGCCTTTTGAAGGGACAAAAAATGCTGTTGCGCCATGTCCAAAAAATCACAGACCTCAAAGCCAAAAGGCCAACCGTGTTGACCATCGCCTGCAGTCGACACCCCGTCGGACTGGACCTTGGAGGCCTGCGTATCAAACCTTGACCACACCTGGGGGGCGAGCGGTAAACCCTCACGCCACGCTTGGGGCAAATCCTTGTGAGCCAAGTCCTCCAAACCCTTCACCACCGGTTGCGCACCCCAAATGCTCACATCTTGGGCCGCTTGGGCCGTGCTCACCGCAGGGGGCAAAGTGCCCGACTGCCAGCGAAAAGACTCTGGTGACTCCCACGGTCTGGCAGAAGCGTCATT
>CAIPFK010000161.1 GCA_903864315.1 uncultured Burkholderiales bacterium
AGTGTGTATCCATCGGCCACAGACCTCACCACCGCTTCTGTCGCAATGTTGCTACTTGCACCTGGCTTATTTTCAACAACAATACTTTGGCCTAAAATTTCAGAGCCTTTTTTTGCAACAATCCTGGCGGCAACATCGGCAGAACTCCCACTCGGAAATCCAACCAACAGTCGAATTGGTTTTGTAGGATATCCATCCTCCATCGCAAAGAGCGCATTGGTCATCGATGAGAGAACGATGAACAGCAAAATTTGAACCAATTGTTTGATTTTCATGGATTTTCTCACTCACGATTTAGAATAGACGACATCTCTTGTGAAATCATGTCTTGAAGGTGTTCATTATGTCGAAATTAAAAATTGCTGAATGCAGGGTTTTCATTCAATCCGTCTGCGAAAAAGCCATTGAAATGCACGTCCCTGTGGCCATTGCCGTTGTCAATGCCGAAGGTCATTTGTTGGCCATGGAAAGAATGGACGATGCTGGCTTCATCACTCCAGACATAGCTCACAGCAAAGCCTTTACGGTCGCCGCATTCAGATCCATGAGCCCACGCTTTCCGGATGGCTTGACCATTCAACAGTGGTTCAAAGAGCGCAATCCCCAAATGCTGATCAATGCATCCATCTTCACAGGCGGCAAAGTTGTGGTTTCAGGTGGGTGCGCTCCGATTTTCAAAGGAGATGAAATGGTTGGCGCTTACGGTGTAAGCGGAGGAACATCAGATCAAGACGAAATCATGGCCATCTTTGCACGAGAAAAAACTGGCTGGGCGCACAGGCCCCAAAATGACAGCACTCCACTTGAAGTCAAACAACACATCGAAGATCTCTACAAAAAAGCCGGGATCAGCAGCGACAAGTTGTAAGTGTTTGGTGTGAACGCATCCATCGCTTTGCCCCCAAGCCAAAGGCAGCAAGAGACTGGTTTTATCCTCGCGTTATGACAAAATCAATGAAGCCTTTTTCAACATTGGTAGAAATCAGTTTCACGCGAACCTTTTGACCGATGCGTATCAAAGGAAGTTCTCCAATTAAGCGACCTTCGGCGGGTGGCGCAAAAATCCTCACCCAAGAACCCTTGTCATTGACCCCAGTGATCAAGCCATCGAAGTATTGGCCTACCCTTGAATACAGAAGCATTGCCGCATCGGATTTGCGCATTTGCCTCTCGGCTTTTTGCGCTGCATCCTCTTGACGAGAGCAATGTTGGGCCAAATCCTCCAACTCACGCAATGAATAAGGCGATGGCTCATTGTTCAAAATCGCTTTGATTTGTCTCAGTGTGATCAAATCTGGATAGCGCCTATTTGGTGCAGTTGAATGGGTGTAGTCCTTCACGGCCAGGCCAAAATGGCCAATCGCTTCTTGATCGTGTCGCTCCACCACGTATTCACCTCGCCCCATCAACTTCACAATGATCAAGGATAAATCGGGGAAACGAAGGGGATCTTTTTTTCGCTGGTTCGCTAAAAATAGTTCCAATGCCTTTGAATTGGGCTCACTGGGCAAAGTGGTGCCATAGTGATGCGCCAAATCGACAATCCGCATCCACTTCTCTGGAGACCTGACGACTCTCCTCAGTGAGGCACCTTGGTGCGCAGCAAGGAACCTGGAGGTGCAACCATTGGCAGCAATCATGAATTCTTCGATCAACTGCCTTGCGCGGTTTTGTGGCTGCAAGACCAAACCAGTCAGCTCCTCTCCATCAAATTGTGCAATCGGTTGAAATGTTTCAAATTCCAAGGAACCTTGCAAGTGCCTTAAATGTTTTAACTTTTGAGCCAATGCGTCTTGAGCCTTCAATTGCTCATCCATTCCAGGAACACTCTGCGCAACCAGGGGTAACTTTCCTTTACCCTCTAACCAATCGGACACAGCGTCGTACGCCAACTTGCAATGATTATGAACACAGGATTGATAAATATCTGTGCCTTGCAATTGACCTAGCGCATCAAATGTCATTTCACAAACCAGTGCCATCCTGTCAACACCAGGGTTCAAAGAAGTGAAGCCATGGGATAACTTTTCCGGTAGCATGGAAAAAACTCGAGCAGATGTATACACCGTGGTGGTATTGGCTTGAGCTTGCTCATCAATGGCGGAGTTCTTTTTGACCAATGAGTCAACATCAGCGATTGCAACCAAAATGTGAACTTGCTGAGCATTGTCTTTAAAGCTCACCGTCAATTGATCCAGATCCATAGAATCATCGTTGTCAATGCTGCACCACAGAAGGTGGCGTTGGTCTCGAACGTTTCCCTTGATGTCTATCTTTGGCGCGTGTATTGACTCCACTTCCTTCATAGCCTGCTCAGATATTTCAGCCCTCAATCCGCGATTTGTGACAGCATGAACAGCGATCATGGCCAGGTTGAAGCGATGTTTGATTTTTTCGTGAGCCATAATCATTCCATATTGAATCATTTGAATGTAACACTTTAATTCTGACGAACATTTCGGTTAAATCGAAATATGGAAACATTATGTAAAGCAACATGGGGTTTGAGAATATTAAAACGTCAAATGCCCACTATCAAAAACGCCCTGTATTTGAGTAAAATATTCAGAAATTGCGGGGTGTAGCACAGCCTGGTAGTGCGCCACGTTCGGGACGTGGAGGCCGGAGGTTCGAATCCTCTCACCCCGACCAAATTCACACAAAAAACTACCGTCACAGATCAGCTTTTACCAGCGTTAGAACCTATATACCCATCCAGTTCTTTGCGCTTACCAACCTTTAATCACTAATGCAAAATATTATTCAGCAACTTGCTGACGAAATCAAAGTCAAGCCTTCTCAAATCACTGCCGCGGTTGAATTATTAGACTCTGGTGCAACTGTTCCCTTTATTGCTCGATATCGCAAAGAGGCCACTCAAGGACTGGATGACATCCAACTGCGTGAACTTGAAACCCGACTTTCTTACTTGCGGGAGCTAGAGGATCGACGCCAAAGCATACTCAAAACCATCGATGAGATGGGAAAATTGACTCCCGAATTGAGAATTGCAATTTCCAGCGCACAAACGAAGCAAACGCTAGAAGATCTCTATTTGCCATATAAAAGTCGACGCAGGACAAAGGCACAGATCGCTAAAGAAGCGGGTTTGGAGCCTTTGGCGGATAAGATTTTTCAAAATCCTGAGCTCAACCCTCAAATTGAAGCTCAACTTTTCTTAGATCATCAAGCCTCACTCACCCCTGATGCAAACACACCTGATCCCCTCCCATTTCTTACCGTTCAATCGGTTTTGGATGGCATTCGTGACATTCTCTCAGAGCGCTGGGCTGAAGATGCAACCTTGCTGCAGATATTGAGGGAATGGTTGTGGAAAGAAGGTTTATTTCAGAGCAAGAAAGTCGCTGATCTTGATGAAAACTTGCCAGATGTTTCCAAATTCCGCGATTATTTCGATTACAACGAACCCATGTCGAGGGTCCCGTCACATCGAGCCCTCGCTATTTTTCGCGGCCGCAGCCTTGAATTTCTTGAGGCCAAATTGGTCATTCCTGTTGGGCTCGAATCCAGTGATATTACTTTGGCTGAAGGGACCATCTCTCTGCACCTTCAATGGCAACATCGCGCCAGACCGGCAGACGACTTGATCCGCAAGTGCATTGCTTGGACATGGCGCGTCAAATTGTCATTGTCCATTGAACGGGATTTGTTTTCCAAATTAAAAGAGAACGCCGAAGCCATCGCCATCAAAGTGTTCGCTGACAATTTGCGTGACTTGCTTTTGGCTGCCCCCGCAGGACCGAAAGCTGTCATGGGCTTGGATCCTGGCATTCGCACTGGCGTTAAAGTCGCCGTCATTGACGACACGGGTCGGTTGGTGGAAACTGCAACGATTTATCCTCACGAGCCTCGACGAGATTGGCAAGGCTCATTGCACACATTGCGCCAACTCTGTCTCAAACACAACGTACAACTCATTGCAATTGGGAATGGAACTGCCAGTCGCGAGACGGATAAACTCGCTTCAGACTTGATCAAACAGCTCCAATCAACCACCAATTCTTCAACATCCATCGCCAAAGTGGTCGTCAGTGAATCTGGCGCGTCTGTCTATTCAGCCAGTGAGCTGGCATCGCAAGAGATGCCGGACGTCGATGTCAGTTTACGAGGTGCGGCCAGCATTGCC
>CAIPFK010000162.1 GCA_903864315.1 uncultured Burkholderiales bacterium
ACAAATTCATCGGCAGTTACGACTTGCTTTCCCTCAAGAGCATTTGCACAGGGGTGTCTCTCCTTTGGGAAGTCCTCGGGATAGATCAGGCAATTCCAAGAAGGGCATGCCATCCATGCGTTGTTGATGGCGATGATGTGAGTGAAAAAAGATGTGTCCCAACTTGAGGTTCTGACTGCATCAGGGGCGCTACCTACAATCAAGACTTTTTTCAAATCGGTTTTCATGGAGTTTTTTCATGCTGTAATACTTTGATGGTTGATTTTGGAAATGACACTGTGATGAACGTCGCCTTGAGGTTGCCTTGGTTTTTATCTGTCTTCGATGCACATTGGACGGGACGTATGTTGAGCTAAAAATGTCTTATTTCTTTAACAAAAATTTCATGTGTGACAGCTCAATCACTAGCAAAATTATCATTGTATTGAAAGGATCAATAAATGCGAGCAATCAAAAAAGTTCGGCTATTAATTGAACAAAACCCACAAGAAAAAACAGCTCAAATTTTTTCGCGATTGATTTTTTCTTTGGTAGAAGAGGTCGATTTTTCGTTGAAAGATCTCTACCTACTGGATAACGCGGAGTTCCAATTGGCCATGGAAATTTTGCAAGAATGGCGGCTTGATCGTTATTACATGGGCAAAGCAAAAACTTTTGAGTCCGCTCAACAAGCCTTGTCGCTGGTCTAGCCTAAAAAAATAGAAGTCTGTAAACAGAAAACTTCATTGGAAAATTCTTTATGCGTATTGCATCATTTGTAGGGCAAAAAGGGGGCGTTGGCAAAAGTACCTTGGCCCGTGTCCTTGCCGTAGCCGCGACACGCGAACAACACAAAGTGCTCATCGGTGACTTTGATCTTGAACAATTGACTTGTGTCGAGTGGAGCGCCATGAGGATGCGTAACGGCATCGAACCGGAGATTGATGCACGCGCCTTCAAAAGTTTGAAAAAATTACGCAAAACAGTCACTGACTACGACTTGGTTGTTGTTGATACAAGGGGACTGGCTGATGAGCTGACCGAAGATGTTAGCAAGGAAAGTGACGTGGTTTTTTTGCCCACAGGAACGTCTATGGATGATCTGCGCCCCACTTTGGCGTTGGCCCGTAGACTGGCAAAGACGAAATCGGTGAGCAATAAAATCGTGATTGTGTTGTCAAAAACAGGCCGATCTGAAAGATTGCTGGAAGAAGCAGAGTCCACTATTTCCGAAGCTGGTTTCGACATGCTCAATGCCGTATGGCCTGAGCGCGATGGTTTTCAGGCCGATCTGGATGTGGGTCGTGCCGGCAGTGAAGCAAGCAACCCGCACCTGAAACAAGCTGCCAGAGAAGTTGAGTTAGCCATGATGACCTTGGCATTGGGTTCAAGATAACCGACACTTTAGCGAATGAGCTTGGACCATTCCATTTGAGATAGATCAAACCCCTAGTGATTGTCACCATAAAGTCACTTCAATTGAAAAGAACTGTCACACACCGAATCCACAGTCATGTCACGCCCACTTTCTTTTATGGAGTTAGACATGACTAAATTTTTTGACAAAGTTCGAATTCTTCAATGGGATGATCACCGCTATTACCACCAAAGCCGTATCAATCAGGTACTTCACTTGCTCAGTGCGGTGTCATTTTTGATTGCCTATATTTTGCTTTTTGTCGACCCAGCAGTGGCAGGAATCTTGGGGTGGTTGGTTGGAATGGTGACACGCCAATCTGGACACATATTTTTTGAGCCACGTTGTTTTGACGCGATCAACGGAGTGTCAGATTCGTACAAAGAATCGATCAAGGTAGGCTACAACATGAAACGCAAAGCTATTTTGATAGGCGTGTGGCTTTCATTGCCTATTGCCCTATTTCTTACGCCTACTTTGTTCGGACTGATTGAGCCTGCTCATGGTTTTGCTGCATATTGGCACGACGTGGGCCTTGCTTGGGTGGCTCTCGGTGTGGGTGGAATTTGTTTCCGCACCGGGCATCTGTTTGCCTTGCGAGGAGCGTCATGGGGACTTGCGTGGGCAATAAAAATCATACTAGACCCTTTTCACAATATTGCGATTTACTGGCGTTCTCCCTTGGCGCTTATGCACGGCGAAATGCTTGATCCGATAACAACGGACAGTTTGAATTAAATTCTGAAAAAATGACTTGACGAACCGCCGTTTCGTAAGGGTCCTCTTATCAATAAAGCTGATAGCAAGCCTACTGAATAGCATCTTGCTGCTTGGGCAATCGCCTTTTGTTAGGTGCCTTAGGGCACCAGAATTTGATCCGTGTTTGTGTTGCCGACCAGGCTGCACGCTCATTGACTTGACATAAATCATCACTACTGTTGAACTATTGAGTTCTACTGTTATGGATTCTCAATGAGTTTCTGAAATCGTGATTGTTGCAAATTCCAAAAGGAGGTTGCCAATGGATAAGTCAGTAATTTCAATAGAGAGTTTGGCTATTTTTTTTAGTCAAAGTCTCACTCGCAAAG
>CAIPFK010000163.1 GCA_903864315.1 uncultured Burkholderiales bacterium
GGAGACATCGCCCAAAGTCTTGATAAGCCCACACAAGCCACTTCTTTCGAATTGGGAGCCAGGCGTTTTGGCATGATGATCATGTCCCTGACGATCATTTTGGTGCTGTTTGTGTTGTTTGTTAATGCTTGGTTTCATAAACCATGGCTAGAGTCCTTTCTTTTTGCTGTTGCGTTGGCCGTTGGATTGACGCCAGAGCTGTTGCCCATGGTGGTGTCGATCACCCTATCAAGGGGTGCATTGCGATTGGCCAAGCTCAAAATGATTGTCAAGCGCCAAAGTGCCATTCAAGACTTGGGTTCAATGGATGTTTTTTGTACTGATAAAACTGGAACTCTGACTCAAGCCAAGATCAAATTGGAAGTCAGTTGCAACACTCTCGGCCAGATCAATCAAGACGCTTGGCATTACGCTTACCTGAACAGCTACTTTCAATCAGGGCTCAAAAATCCTATGGAGGAAGCCATTCTTGCGTCAAGTCACATTGATCCCAATACGTGGATAAAAATAGATGAAATTCCGTTTGATTTTGATCGTCGCTGTGTATCGGTGTTGATCGACGATGGGTCCAAACGTCTGTTGGTGGTCAAGGGCGCAGCCGACGATGTTGTGAAGTCTTGTCGATATTCTTGCTCAACAGCCAATGCAGTATCAAGTGAAATGACGTTGTCAACAAAGGCCGAAGTTAGAAATTTATACCATTCCTTTGAGGCCGATGGGTTGCGGGTTTTAGGCGTTGCATACAAAGAAATGGATCGCTCTTGCTCAGTGGTCAGCATCCAAGATGAGGTCGACTTGACGCTAGTGGGTTTTGTGACTTTCTTGGATCCTCCCAAGGAGAGTTCCTCTGCGGCCTTGATCCAATTGCAGTCGGTTGGTGTTGGTATTAAAGTGGTCACTGGTGACAGTGAGCTCGTGACTCAGCACGTTTGCCGGAAATTGGGAATTGAGGTGACAGGAGTGCTTTTGGGCAAAGAAATCGCTTCACTCGACGATTCTGCTCTTCGAAGCCGCGTGGATGAGGTGAATTTATTTTGTCGAGTTAACCCAGCTCAAAAATTGAGAGTGATCATGGCGCTCAAGTCCAATGGCCATGTGGTGGGTTACATGGGCGACGGGATCAATGATGCGCCATCTCTTCACGTTGCTGATGTTGGAATTTCCGTTGACACGGCAGTAGACGTTGCAAAAGCAGCAGCGGATATCATCTTGTTGGAACAAGACTTAAATGCAGTGCATGCCGGTGTCCTTGAAGGACGAAGAACCTTTGGCAATATCATGAAGTACATCATGATGGGGACCAGTTCTAATTTTGGCAACATGTTCAGCATGGCAGGTGCTTCTCTATTTTTACCATTTTTGCCGATGCTACCTACTCAGATTTTACTCAACAATATTCTTTACGATATATCTGAAATTCCTATCCCACTTGATGAAGTGGACGATTGTGAGACGATCACTCCAAAGGTCTTGGATCTTAACTTTATACGATACTTTATGCTGGTCATTGGTCCCATCAGTTCAGTGTTTGATTTTTTGACTTTTTATCTTTTGTTAAGCGTATTCGAAGCCGATGAAAAGTTATTTCAAACGGGTTGGTTTGTTGAGTCCTTGTGCACGCAAGTGTTGGTGATTTTCATCATCAGAACCCGAGGTTCGCCCTTCAGGAGTAGGCCTCACCCAATATTGACCATGACTTCATTGTTGGTTGTTTTGTTGGCGGTTTGCTTGCCTTTGATGCCAATAGGACAATACTTTGGTTTTGTTGCGCCTACACTGCACTTTTACGAAATGCTATTGGCTCTGGTTCTCTTGTATTTGACCATGGTGCAAGTGGTCAAACATTTCTTTTATCGTTGGGTGGAATCTAGAGCCCATGTCAGACAAAAATTGAAGGGCAATATGTTTGCCTAGCTCGGTGCTGAATGAGTGAATGTTGGACTTCTTAGACGGGTGTTTTTGCCAACTCAAATGACTTTGCCCAACGCATTCAAATGTCAGTAAGGTATGGGATCGTGGTTGTAATTGATAAAGCGTCCAGAATCCATGAGGGTCGTGTCTTCAATGGTTTGTAGCAGTGCTTGAACGCTTTGTGTGGGCGTCAATGGTGCAAATTCACCTCCCATGTCAGTTTTTACCCACCCCGGACTCATGCTCAGCATGCAGATTTTGGGATAAGAGGCACTGGCGGCTTTGACGCACATGTTGAGCGCTGCTTTTGATGTTTTGTAAACCCAACCACTGGACGAATCTGTTGCCTGCATAGAGGCCATGAGGCTACTGATAAAAACAAATTTACCAGTTTCAGGCCTGATTTTCGGTGCGAGCAAGGCAATGAGTTGCATGGCGCCCAATACATTGGTGTGCATGACTTCATCAAATTCTTCCGTCTTGACTTGTTTTGACGCATCGCTTCTTGGTCCAAACACGCCTGCGACGTAGACAATCAAATCGAATAAATGATCGTTCAAAGTGTTCGCAAACGCATCAATTGATGAAGCGCTGCTCACATCAAGGTTGAACGGGCTTGCACCCCTTTGTTCTAAGGTTTTAATGTCAGAGGCTTGACGGACTGTGGCCAGCACGTGGTGACCCTTGTTGCTGAGTTGATTGACCAACTCCAACCCTATGCCTCTGGAGGCGCCAATGATCAGTATTTTCTTCATCGAGTTCAATGATATTTTTAAATTTTTAATCGAAGATCAATCAATTTTGATATTGCCAGCCTTGATGACTGGACTCCAAAAGCCGATTTCCTTGTTGATGAACTCAAGAAAACGCTCAGATCCGAGTGCCATAGGAGTCAGGCCAATGCTGGGGTCCGAGAGTTTGGTGTACATCTCTGGCGTGGACAAGATGGCAATGATTTCTTTCTCGAGTCTTGCAGTAATGGTTTTGGGTGTGTTGGCAGCAACAGAAATGCCAACCCAAGAAACTGCCTTGACTCCAGGTGCAACCTCTTCCAGAGTGGGAGTCTCCGCAAAACTGGGCACCCTGCGCTCAGAAGTGACCGCCAAAACTCTCACCTTTCCTGCTTTCACCAGTTCAGATGCACTGGCAGTGAGCACCATATCCAAGCGCCCACCCAGCAAGTCTGTCAACGCGGGGGCAGGGCCCTTGTAGGGAATATGAGTCATTTGTAGGTTCATGGTTTGCTTGAGCAATTCAGCGGCCAAATAACCCGAGGTGCCTACACCAGCAGACGCGTAATTGACTGTGCCAGGTTTCTCTTTGACGATGGCCAGAAATTCTTGAATGGTTTTTGCAGGATGGTCCGCTTTGACGATCAAATATTGTGGATACACACCCAAGAGAGCAATGTGATGAAAATCTTTGACAGGGTCATAGCCAATTTTGCTGTACATCAACGTACCCGGTGCTATGGAGGAATTGAACGTGGCCAACAATGTGTAGCCATCGATTGGTCCTTTGGCGACCAACTCTGTTCCCAGTGTAGAGCCCGCCCCAGGGCGGTTTTCGATCACCACGGATTGTTTCAATGCACCCCCCAACTTATCAGCCAAGAGGCGTAGACCATTTTCTGCGGCTGTCCCGGGTGCAAAGGGCATCACCAATTTGAGGGGTTGGGATGGATAAGTTTGGGCAAGCGAGACCTGAAAACAGCACGCGAAAACAATACACGCAAGCAGTTTGGTGAATAATGGGCTGCTAAATGTCATGACTAGATCCTTTTTCGGCAGGAATGGTTCTGATTTCGATTCGGATTTTCAAGCCTCAAATGTAAATGCTTTCTTGAATTTTCCAAAAACCAAGGACAAAAAACATTTTTTTGTGATATCTTGACCATACAAGCAAGTTCTTTACCAATGGCCATATGAAATACCATGTCTTCATCTCGGGAGCCGGTCCAGTAGGACTTGTCAGCGCCCTAAAACTCAGCCAAGCTGGTTTCAAAGTCACGGTTTTTGAGAGTTCGGGAGAACTCAACAGGGATCTGAGGGCTTCGACATTTCACCCACCCACGTTGGACATGCTGGCCCCATTTGGCTTGACTGATGATCTGATCCCGATGGGGTTGATTGCCCGTTATACGCAACAAAGAGACCGACAAGAGGGCGTGATCGCTGAATTTGACATGGCGCTCTTGAAGGGGGATACCGATTATCCTTTTAGACTTCAATGCGAACAATGGAAGCTCACGCAGTTGATCAAGAAGCAATTGGATCAAAATCCAGATGTTCAAATTCTCTTCAACGCCAAAGTTGAATCGGTGACTCAGAATGCCGATCGCGTCACTGTTGACGCCCTAGTCGCTGGTGATCAACAACAATACCATGCTGATTACTTGATCGGTGCTGATGGTGCGTGGAGTTCAGTGCGGGCGAGTTTAGGCATTGAATTTGAAGGGTTTACCTACCCTGAGCGGTTTTTGGTGATTTCAACAACCTTTCCCTATGAAAACCATCTGCCCCATTTGTCCTATGTGAATTACTGCTCTGACCCTGTGGAGTGGTGCGTTTTACTGAAAGTCCCTTCTTTGTGGCGAGTTCTATTTCCTACCAAACCGGAAGAAAGCGATGAGGAAGTTTTGCAAGATGAGTCTGTAGAGTCTCGGTTGCAGCATTTGCTTCATCAAGAGATACCCTACAAGTCCGAGCATCGCACCCTCTACAAAGTGCATCAAAGGGTTGCCAAGCAATTTAAAAGCGGTCGAGTTTTCTTGGCTGGAGACTCCGCGCACATCAACAACCCGCTCGGAGGCATGGGGATGAATGGAGGTGTTCACGATGCCATCAATTTATGTGACAAACTCATTGAAGTCGTCAATCTTCAAAAGGATGCCTCCATCTTGGAGCGCTATGAAAGGCAAAGAAGAACGATCGCGATTGAGTACATCAATGCCAACACGGCCCGGAATAAAAAACTTCTAGAAGAGCATGACCTAACAGTCAGAGCCAAAAGTCAACAAGAACTCAAAGCCATTGCGAGCAATCCCATTGCTGCCAAAGAATATTTACGCAAAACATCCATGTTGGATGCACTTGAACGCGCGGAGTCCATAGAATGAAAAAATTAGGCTTGTCTCAACTCACTGGCGAGCAGCGCCGAAGCTTGCTCAGGCCCAAAATTCGCAGGGGTCATTTGACCATTGCACCTGGGGTGTTTGAAATGATCTCGGCAAAAATCGCCGACGACATGGATTTTGATGCGTTGTACATGACCGGTTACGGGACTGTGGCGTCTTATTTGGGGTTGCCCGATGCTGGATTGGCCAGTTATGCAGACATGGTCAATCGGGTCAGTCAATTTGCGCAAATCACCCAAACGCCAATGATCTGTGATGGAGACACGGGCTACGGTGGATTGCTCAATGTCATGCACACGGTGAGGGGTTATGAAACTGCTGGTGCATGCGCCATTCAACTTGAAGACCAAGAGTTTCCCAAAAAATGTGGCCATATGCTTGGACGCCGTGTTGTTCCCGTTGAAGACATGGTCGATAAAATCCGAGTGGCTGTTGAGACTCGCAACGACCCCAACTTTTTGATCATTGCTCGAACCGATGCTCGCACCACTTTGGGCTTGGACGAAGCCTTGAGGCGCGCCGAGCAATACGCCAAGGCCGGTGCCGATTTGCTCTTTGTTGAAAGCCCAGAGTCTGAGGAGGAAATGCGTCAAATTGGCCGATCATTCGACCTGCCTTTGGTCGCGAATATGGTCGAGGGCGGCAGAACTCCGATATTGAGTGCACATGATTTGGCTGCCATTGGTTATGGCTTGGCTATTTTCCCGGCGACCGCTTTCCTTGCGGCAACCCAGGCATTTGAGAGCGTGTATGAAACTTTGAAAGCAGACGGTTCTACCAATCGATTGAGCACTCCTTTGTATCCGTTTAGCAAGATGTCCCAAAAAATGGGTTTTGATTGGGTGTCTGAATTTGATGCCTCGCATGCCAAGAAGTCATGAAGCAAGATAAACATACCATCTATCAAAAACAAGGCTTTGGCGGAGTTTCTGGTTTTGGTCAGAGGTGTGCGCTTATTTTGGTGGATTTTGTCAATGGTTTTGTTGATCCTGAGTTGTTGGGCAGTGAGTCGATCGCAAAGGCGGCTGAACAAACGGTAGAACTGTTGACGTTCTTTAGGCAACGCGAGTTGCCGGTTGCGCATACCCGCGTTGTGTTTGATGTGCAAGGAGCCAATCACAATGTGTTCACGCTCAGGGTGCCTGCTTTGAAAAAGCTCACTGAAACCGCTTTTGAATCACAAATCGTGGAGATTCTCAAGCCCTTGCCAACAGAGCTTGTGATCAAAAAACAATCGGCATCGGCTTTTTTCTCGACCGGTTTGTCCGATTGGTTGACGTTTCACTGTGTCGACACAACCTTGATTGTTGGGTGCACCACCAGTGGCTGTGTGCGTGCTAGCGTTGTGGATTCGATGCAGCACAACTACAGGACCATTGTGGTGTCCGATTGTGTTGCCGATCGCGCCCAAGAACCCCACGACGCCAACATGTTCGATATGCAACAAAAGTACGCCGACGTGATGAGCAAACAAAGCATCATGGAGCGGCTCTATTCTTTAGGAGGTAAATTGCCATGACCGATCACTTGGGTTATCGTCACCGTTTTGGGGTACTGGGGCCGTCCACCAACACCATAGTGCAACCTGATTTTGATGATTTAAGGCCTGTGGGCGTGACCAATCATTACAGCCGAATAGCAATACCCAATGACCCCGTGAACAATGACCAAGAGTTTTTGAAGTTGGTGGACAACATCAACCAAGCCACCTTCGCCGCCGTCGATACGCTCAAGAGCTGCGAGATGTCTTATTTGGTGATGGGCATGTCTGCTGCAACCTTTTGGAATGGTCGCGCGGGTGCTTTAGAGTATTTGACCAAGATGCAAGACAAAGCCGGTGTAAGTGTTTCTTGTGGATCATTTTCTATGGAAGCTGCGTTGAACACGTTCAAGGCCAAAAAAATTGCATTTTTCTCGCCATATTTTGAGGTGGCCAACGATCAAGTCAGGCGGTTTTTTCAAGATTGTGGCTTTACAGTGGTGAGGGATATTTGCCTAAGGCGTCCAAGCCCAGTCCTCATTGCCCACACGACCGATGAGATGTGCAGAAAAGCCATCCGTGAAATCGATGGCGACGATATTGACGCCATCGTTCAGGTGGGAACCAATTTGTCCATGATTCGTTTGGCCGCTGCTGCAGAGCTTTTTTTGGGCAAACCCGTCATTGCCATCAACACGGCAACCTATTGGCACGCACTAAGAGCGTGCAGTATCCTTGATAAGAAGGCTGGGTTGGGTCAATTGATGGAGTTTCACTGAGGAACAGCATCTCTCACGGCTTTGGTATACTGATTTTGCGCATTGGCAAATGGTTACCGGGTTTATGCCCTTTGAGCCCTCATTTTTTAAACATCATCAAATCCATTCACGTTTGACTAAAAACCAATCACTTACCCCACAAGTCAGATTTGGATCTGCTGTGGGGGTGTTTTGCTTGGTCTTTGTGCTGCTTTTCTCGCAGTATGTGGGGTGGGTTCACAATTTGACCCATGCGCAAAGTTCACCAGCTGGACTTCAAAGAACTGCAGTGAGCCAAGCGTGGTCCATGACGTCCCTGGCAGAGTCCCATTTTGCAACTGTTGACATCTCCTCTAACTCGACTGAACAAGTCAATGTCAGTTGCAAGCTCTTTGATGCGCTCATGTTGGGCGCATGCTTGGTCTTGGTGGAACTTGTTTTCGTTTTACTAGATGTTGGTTTTGACGTCCAGCGTTTTTTAAGAGTTGCCTCCCATGACATATTGACACTCTGGGCTTATTTATCCAGAGCACCGCCTGTTTGATTTTTGTGTTTCAGAAAATAATTGTTCCTACCGTGGTGCAATTTTTCTCGTTGATGAACGGTGGTTTCAATCGAGACCACCGGTCATCGAATCAACTCAAAAATAGTCAGGTCGACAATGCCAATCGATGTCGTTGAACAGGGTCATTTGCCCTCGAAGTTCTCCAATCAAGCGAACCAGTTTTGTATCAATCTTGCACTCTGGACGGTTTTTGCCGGTGTGAATGCGGAAATTTCTTGTGTTCAAGCGCAAAACCACCCTGAAAACCAAAACCCATGGTTACAAAACGGAAACAACTCACAGCCTGAGATCCCAAAGCCGGGTCTCCAGCTCCTGCCCAATGTTCAAGTCATGGGGAGGTCAATCAATGAGCCCAGAAATTCCGTCTCTCTAGACACTGGTGGGAGCCTTTATCATTTCGGTGTTGAAGAAATGAATCAACTGCCCAAGGGTCAATCCACCCCCTTGAACGAAGTTCTTCTTCAAGCGCCAGGTGTGGTCAATGACGCCTTTGGGCAGATCCATGTGAGGGGTGAGCACGCCAACGTTCAATACCAACTCAATGGTGTTTTACTGCCCCAAGGGTTGAACGGATTTGGCCAAAGTTTAGATACCCGCTTCGCCAAATCCATTGATTTGATTGAGGGTGCCTTGCCTGCTCAATTCGGCCTGCATACAGCGGGTGTTGTGGATATCACGAGCCTGCAAAAATTAAGTGATGCTGGCAGTGCCAGTGTGACCCTTGGGAGTTTAAAGGCGGCCAATACGAGTGTCCAGTACGGAGGAACCAAGGAGGATTGGTCCTACTACCTGAGCGGATCCTATCTCACCAACCACTTGGGGATCGAAAACCCCAGTTCTTCAGTGACCCCGATTCATGATGTGACCCATCAAAGCAAGGGATTTTTGTACTTGTCATACCATCTTGAGGGTCAAGGTCGTTTGAGTCTCACCTCAATCGCTTACAACGGATCCTTTCAAATCCCCAACTTGAGCGGTCAAGTCCCAGCACCCGCAAACCCATACTATGCGTTGGCCACTGCAAGCGCCAACAATCCCTACAGTCCAACGATCAATGGCGTGTCATTGCCCCGAGGGCTGAATTCCGCTTTGATCAATGATCAACAGTTGGAGACCAATCGTTTCAATGCCCTGAGCTACAAAGTGATCGCCAACGATGACTTGAATTATCAAGTATCAGTTTTTCAAAATCAATCCGCGACCCATTATGTGGCGGATATGACCAATAACTTGATCTTCAACGGTGTTGGTGCTGATATTCAAAAAACTTCATGGGTGAGGGGTTTGCAAGCGGACATCAACTTGGCGCTCAATGATGACCATGCCTTGAAATTTGGCTGGCTCATGAGCTCAGAAAATGTCTCGACCCTCAATCAATCATTGGTGTATGGATTGGACGCCATCTCTGGCAATGTTCAGGGCCTACCTTATCTTTTGAACGACAATACTGCCAGGCGTGGATTACAAACGATGGGCCTCTATGTCCAAGACCATTGGTCGGTTTCTGAGCGTTTGAGTGTCAACGTGGGACTGCGCTACGATACCTTTCGCTCCTTTGTCAGTGATCAGCAATTTTCACCAAGGCTTGGAGTCATGTATCAAGCCCCAGATCACCTCACTTTGCATTGGGGTTTTGCACATTACTTTACGCCTCCGCCCAACGTGTGGGTGGCCTCATCCACGCAGTCGATCTTTGCTGGCACGAGCAGTGCAATTCCTGGTCTTAATTCTGACTTGAAAGCGGAGAGCGCAGATTATTACGATATTGGTTTCTTGAAAGAGGTGAGTCAAGCGTACTCTTGGGGTTTGGATGCTTACTACAAGAATACCCGCAACACTTTGGATGAAGGTCAATTCGGACCCGCTTTGATTTTGACGCCTTACAACTATGAAAAGGGTCGAATTGTTGGTCTTGAGTGGTCACAAAATTTGAGACTGGGTGCCTTCACTGGGTATTTGAATTTGTCTGTCAATTTGAGCCAAGCCAAAAATATCGTGTCAGGTCAGTACCTGTTCGATCAAGCCACGTTGCAGTATGCACAAAACAATTGGATCAACGTCGACCATGCCCAGTCTAGAACACTCTCGATGGGGGGGGCGTATCGTTTGGGTGAAACTCATTTGACCGGCAATATGCTCATGGGTACCGGCTTGAGGAGTGGTTTTGCCAACATGGAGGTGTTGCCGGCTTTCAGCGTGCTCAATTTAGGTGCGAGCCGCACCTTGCGCACCCAAGACCTCGGCGAGATGGAGTTGCGTGTCTCCTTGAACAACGTCTTGGACCGAGTTTATGCAATCCGCGATGGATCAGGCATTGGTGTCTTTGCCGCTCAATACGGCGCGCGGCGAGGATTGCAGTTGACGGCGACTAAAAAGTTTTAGTCGCATCCTTTACCCCGATCACAGAGAGTCCAATTCTTTGAGCAACATGGAAGGCGTCAAGACTTCAGACAAGACCCGAGCTTCACGATTGGGGCTCAAGAGGACGTAGACCGGGACACCACTGCGGCCGAGTGATTTGAGCGAAGCTGTGATCGCAGGATCTTGCCGCGTCCAATCGGCTTCAAAAAGCTGAACCTGATGTGCTTTGAAGGACTCTAGTACCTGTGCGTTTTTGAGAGTGCTGGCCTTGTTGACTTGACAGGTGATGCACCATTTGGCGGTGTAGTCAATAAAGACGGGTTGTCCTTTGGCCAATGTTTGCTCGACCAGGTCTTGTGACCATGGTTGCCAAAGTGCTGTTGGCTTGGAAGGAGCGGACTTGCTGATCGTTGCAGGGTTGCTGGACTCACTCTCCAATTCGATGAGCCAATAGCATCCCAAAACGAGGGCCACCAAGACAATGAGAAGTCCCAGGCGGTTTTGGATGGTGCCTGAATCCCTGGCCTGGTCGATTGGGTGAGCGCGACTTTGTAGCCACACACCAAAACACATCAACAACAAAATGGTGAGCAATGTACTTGATGCATCAATCCCAGACAAATGGCCAAGGACCCACAATAACCAAATGACTGTACCCAGCATTGGAAAGCCCAGGGCTTTTCGTAAACTCTCCATCCACGGTCCTGGTTTGGGGATGAAACTCGCTGTTTGAGGAACCAAGCCCAACAATAAAATCGGCAGCGATAAGCCCAAGCCTAGGCAAGCAAAAATACTGAGTCCTTGCCAAGTGGGCAGTCCAAACGCCAGTCCGACCGATGCTCCCATGAAGGGGGCTGTGCAAGGTGAGGCAACAGCCACTGCCAACACACCGCTGCCAAAGGAATCCAGCCACCCATGGCGTGACTGAAAATTGCCCGCCAAGGACTGAACCTGCGCACCCACTTCAAACACTCCCCAAAGGTTCAAGGCAATGAGGGTAAAGAGTAGGGCCAAACTGGCGATCACCCAGGGCGATTGCAACTGAAATCCCCAGCCCACTTGTTGGCCTGCTGCGCGCAGACCGAACACCAAACCACCCAGAGCCAGCAAGGACAACACAACACCCAGGGTGTACAAGAGGCTTGCGTAGAGGTGCGCTCTGGGCGTTGCGCTTGCGCGCGTGTAGGCCATCGCCTTCAAGGCCAAAACCGGTAGCACACAGGGCATCAAGTTCAGAATCAGGCCCCCCAAGAGTGCCGCCAACAAGGCCCCCATGAACAGCCCTTGTTCGGGGGCGATTTGAGGGGCAGTGTTGGTCATCTGGCTCAGAGGCTTTTCTTCAACGCTTGAGTCTGTCAAGCCAGAAGGAATTGCTGGCCACTCGCCAGACATGCTCACGGGAACGGTAAAGCTCACTGGTGGTCTGCCTTTGGGGCGAGGACTCTCGATCAACAACAGCGTCCAATGCCTGGGACTGGATGAACGCATCTCATGAAACGGGACTCGCACGATGAGGTCCTCAGCGGACCAAGCCACCGAAGCACCCTTGGCGTGTTCACCTTTTGCGTCAATCAATTCGGCCTCTTCGCTCAGAATTTCCATGGGATTACCGATGATCGAGGCCGGTAAACCTTTGACGGTGATCTCTAAAGATGATGGTGTTGTCGCTTTGGCCTGCGCTTGAAGACTCTGAAGGGTCCGGGGCTGTTGGGACAGGACATTTTCAAAGGCGGTGCTGTGTTGGGCCAATGAAGCATGGGTGTTCAATTCCAGCGAGAGGTCGCCTTCTTGTGGGATGCATTCGTTTTGACACACCAGCCAACTTGCGTGGACTGAGATTGTGAATTTTTCAGTCGGGTTGTTGAGTGAGCCAGTAAATTTCAAAGGAGCCAGCAACAAGGTGTCCCCTTCAAATCCCAAGTTGGTGAGATCTCCCACTTGAATTTTTTCGGGCAAGGGCCAAACGGTTTCGCCAACCGACAGTGTGCTCGGTGTCTTCCAAATGAAGTGGGTGGGCAGTCCCGTGTCGCCAGGGTTCTTCCAGTACGTGTGCCAGCCTGGTTTGTGGTGAAGCGCAACACCCAGCCACATCGGACTGCCGGCCATCAGACCCTGTGGTGCGTAGACTTGCAGTTGGGCTTGAACTTGTTCGGTTTTATAGACCGACGTGTCTCTGCCCAATACCAAGGACGATGGTTGTGCACCAACAGTGATCATGAATGCCCACAAGCAACAAGCCACTGTTTTGATCAAGACACGGTGTAATGACAAGTGCATAAGACTGGGATAATATAAATTTGAGCTCAGGCGAGCAGTTTCTTGGGTGTCACTCATCTGTGCAAGCCATCAGCACATTTTAAAAATGAATGATTGTGTCTGAATTTTAAAGTTCGCTGTAAAACGAAAACATTGTAAATGCCCCTATTCCTTGGGGGTTTATTGTATGATGATGGTGACACAAAGTACATGGTTTGTTCATGCCCAATAATTTTAAATGAATGGTCATCCATTGAAACTTGCAGCAACTTACACGCTTGTGCTGACAACACTACTGCTCGGTGCTTGCTCGGTGATTCCAGTCGAGCCTTGGCAGAAAGGCAATTTGGCCAAGCCAGAGATGACCTTTGAGGGCGACACACTTGATAAAAACTTCACAGAACACACCTATTTCAGTAAAGAGGGCGCCTTTGGCGGCGCAGGTGTAGGGGGGGGTGGCTGTGGCTGCAATTGAAACAACAAAGCAAACCACCGAAGACACTGCGTTTGCCATGGCTCACTTGGGCAGCGCCTTGATGAAAGCGGCGATGGGCTTGCCCCTTGCATTGCCCCTTGCATTGCCACTGGCATTTCCCTTGGCTTTGGGCGTTAACACCATGGCCCTGGCCGACAGCGCACCTGACAAAGGCTTGGTGAGTTTAAAGTACTTGGATTACTTGGACAGCCAGCCTGGGTTTGATCGCATACGGGTGAGAGCGCCATCGGTCTTGGTGATGAAGCCGTTGTCAAGTGAGTGGTCGGTATCGAGTACCTACACGACCGATGCCATCTCTGGCGCGTCACCAGCGTTTCACACCCAAGCGTTGAAGAAGATGCACGATGAGCGCCATGCATTGGATGTGAGCGCTACTCGTTACACAAGTTTGGGTACCCGTACTGTTGGGGGGAGTTATTCCAAAGAAGTGGATTACTTGTCGCGTGGACTTTTTTATTCAATGACCGAATCCAATGAATCCAAAAACACCACTTGGAATGCGGGTGTGTCGGTGAGCAGCGATCAGATCAATCCCACCAACCGCGTGGTGATGAATGAAACCAAACAGTCCTATGGCCTGATTGCGGGTGTCACCCAGGTCTTCAATATGAACAGCATTGCTCAATTCCAGTTGGGTCACTATAGCGGCAAGGGAGACTATTCTGATCCCTACAAGGTGTTTGACAACCGACCCCGTGAGCGAATCAACAATACATTCGTGGCGCGTTGGAATCGTTTTTTACCGTCCAATGAGTCAACACTGAAGATGAGTTACCGCTATTATGAAGATGACTGGGGCATTCGAGCACACACGTGGGACGCGGAGTGGGTCAAACCTGTGGGCGAGGGATGGACATTGACACCTTCCCTGCGTGTCTATACCCAAACAGCCGCCAATTTTTTCATCGATGCAGACACCTCAGGCTCGCCGTTTCCTCCTTTTCCCGCTGCCGGCTCTGCCTATTACTCAGAGGATCAACGCATGTCGGCCTATGGTGCGCACACCTTTGGATTCAAAGTCATCAAATACCTCGATCCCGATACATTCGTGGATTTGAAAGTTGAACAATATCAACAGCGCGGGAGTTGGAAGCTGATGGGTTCGGGCAGCTTGGGCTTGGATCCAATGATGGCCAGAAGTATCCAGGTGGGTTACAGCCATTTTTTCTGATGTTTTGATTTTACGGATCATTTCATGGCGACTACAACTGGAACGGCGAACGACGAAGCTTGGGTGGTGGTTTCTGCAGGGACCTTCACGCTCAATGGTGCTGGTGGCGTGGACACGTTGTTCTTGGGCACTTCGATCACCTCTGAGTACCGAGTGAGCACGGCCTCCGATGGGGTTCATGTCGACTCGGTGTCGTCTGCAAGTTCACCTTTGCATGCCACTCTTCAAAACATGGAAGAGTTGGTTTACAACTCAGGCCATGATTACCAAGGGATCGGTGGTTTGAATGTGGCCTTCTTCAATGGCTCCAAGAGCTCTTTGAATGCGAACACGTCTAGGCCTGCGTCAAACTTCACCATTTATCAAACAGCCAGTGGCTACTCGGCTCAAGCCAAAGACGGATTGGGTTTGTTCACTTTCAATAACATCCAACGCATCCAATTCTCAGACAAAAACATTGCTTTGGATCTGTCGCCGACTGGAAACGCAGCCATCGTGGCAGAAACCTTGGGGGTTGTTTTGGGTGCCACGGCGGTGAACAACACGTCTTATGTGGGGATTGGTTTGAAATTTGTCGATGAAGACACCACGGCCACCACGGCCAATCAAAAATTTTTGGATGTGATGCAGTTGGCCCTCAACGCCGTGCTGGGCAGCAACGCCAGCCACGCCCAAGTCGTTGATACCCTCTACTTTGGCGTGACGGGTTCACATCCCACCACGGCCCAAGCCGCGCCCTTTGTTGCCCAGCTCGACAGTGGCAGTGCAACGCCGGCCTCCTTGGGGGTCATGGCGGCACAGTTGGCGTTGAATTTAAGCAATATCAATTTGACTGGGCTGGCCAACACGGGCTTGGCTTACACCGGTTATGCCTTGTGAGTGCATTGTTTCTTTGAGAAGGCCTTGATCATGAAACAACAATTTCACCGCTGGATCCTTGTCGCCTTATTGCTGTGCATGGGTCTTGGTCAGGCCATGGCGATCCAAGTCGGCGACGATGTGAGCGACTTGGCTTTGTCCAACTCCAAGGTGGCGCAAAAACTCGCCGATCTGAAGGGACAGTGGGTGTACTTGGACTTTTGGGCGTCATGGTGTGGTCCGTGCCGACAATCCTTCCCGTGGATGAATGAGCTGCAAGAAAAGTCAAGCATTCCGGGGTTGAGGTTGGTCGCCATCAATGTGGACGCCAACAAAGCCGATGCTGATCGATTCTTAAACCAGCATCCTGCGCTGTTTGGATTGGCTTTTGATGCCAGTGGTGAGTCCGCCAAAAAAATGGGACTCAAGGTGATGCCAACCTCCTATTTGATCAACCCCAAAGGCCAAGTGGCCTTGATTCATGCCGGCTTTAGGGTCGAGGAGCGGCAAGACATGCATGACAAAATTGCCGGCCTGATTTCGCAATACAAACCATAGACTCTTGAGCTCCAGCACGCTGGCACACGCCTTGCATCGGCAATGCACCGCCATGTCTCCAATTTGGTGCAATTATTCGTCCTGGCGAGCTCAAGATTTCTTTTTCTCGGTACGATTTATGCTTAAAGGATATTGAACGTGTTTTTTTGATTGGGGGTCACCTATGATGAGCAACAACGGTTTAATCAATTCAGTCATGAACTTGCCCATTGCCAATATGCACCAGGTTTATGATGCCTCTGAGGTGGAGCGCAAGCTCCATAAATTGAGGGGCAGCGGTCAACACTCCGAGCGCGAGTCGCTTTGCAGTGTTTACGAAAGAATGCTCGAGGCTGGGCCAGAGCGGTTTTCCATCAAACCCAGTGGTCTGCCGAAGATGGAAGCCTTGTACGAGAGTTTGCCCAACTTTGGCCCCGTTCTTGATGAGATCAAACGACACTTGGCTTTGAGTCAAGACAGTCAAGACGGTTTGGAGATCACCCCACTTTTATTACTCGGCCCCCCTGGCGTGGGAAAAACCCATTTCGCCAGTCAAATTGCCACTCTCTTGGGCACAGGAATCAACTTGGTGCCGATGAGCTCCATGACGGCGGGTTGGTTGTTGTCGGGGTCTTCTGCCCAATGGCGAGGCTCGCGTCCTGGCAAAGTGTTTGAATCTTTGGTGGATGGTCGATATGCCAATCCGGTGATCGTGGTCGATGAAATCGACAAGGCGAGCCCTGATGCCCAGTACGATCCCTTGGGTGCTTTGTATGGTCTTTTGGAGCACGACACGGCCAAGCACTTTGTCGATGAATTTGCCGAAGTTCCCATCGATGCCAGTCAAGTCATCTGGGTCATGACAGCCAACGATGACAGACGCATTCCGTCTCCCATTTTGAATCGAATGAATGTGTTTGAGGTCCAAGCCCCTGACGCTCAAGCGGCTCGCCAAATCGCCACCCGGATGTACTCTAGCATTTTGGCCGAGCATGATTGGGGTGAGCGATTTGACCAAGAGGTGAGCGAGGATGTGCTTGACCGGATGACCCAAATGCCACCGCGTGAGATGCGACGCGCATGGATGAGGGGTCTGGGCAACGCCAAGCTTCAAGGTCGATACCATGTAGAGGTTGACGATTTACCAGGTGCGGCGAATTCCAAAAGTCGTTTGGGTTTTTTGTCGTGAGACCCATGGGGCTTGAGTGACTGAGTTTTCATCTTGTCATGTTCCTGAGCTATAGTCGGTGTTTGAAAATACAGGCTTTCAACCAAGGTGGTGAAAGCCGAGAAAGCTATGGCGAAGAACCTATGAAATTTCTTTTCTCTCGACTCCTCACGTTGATTTCTTCTCTGGCCTTCATTGGACTGGGGTTTGTGTTGTTGGCTGCTTGGCCAGCACTTGCTGCTGAGCGTAAACCTCTCTTGCTGTTGGTGAGTATTGATGGATTCAGGGCTGACTATTTGGAGCGAGGCTTCACGCCCAACCTCAAACGCTTGGCGCTCAGTGGTACACATGCCGAGCGTCTCACACCAGTATTTCCCACGATCACCTTCCCCAATCATTACAGCTTGGTGACGGGCCTCTATCCAGACCACAACGGCATCGTGAACAATACGATGGTGGATCCTCAAATCCCCAACCAAGTGTTCACTTTATCGAGCCGAACTGCCATTGAAAACCCAGTCTGGTGGGAGGAGGGCACGCCCATATGGGAGACGGTGGTTCGTTCAGGGAAAATTGCATCGACTCTTTTTTGGCCTGGGACGGAGGCCAAAATTCATGGCATCCAACCCACTGACTGGATGACATATGACAACAACATGTCCTCAGCCGAGCGGGTCAAGAAGTTGCTCACTTGGCTTGACCGTGAAGACAGCAAAAGAGCGGATTTTGCAACGCTTTATTTCTCGCAGGTCGATTCCAAGGGGCATGGTTTTGGACCCGACAGTGCCGAGGTCAACGCCGCCTTGTCTGGTGTGGACGAAGCCATGGGGGATCTTCTTCAAGGTCTTGGGCGGATGAATTTGAAGGATTCGACCACCTTGGTGGTGGTCTCCGACCACGGCATGATGAAAGTGCCGAACAATCAAGGCTTGGACCTGACGGCGGCTTTGAAGCCCTTTGGAACTGCAAGTTTGAATTGGTCTGGACCCATTGCTGGCATTGATGTGAGTGCCGCAGAGGAAAAAGCCGTTTTGCAAGAATTGGCCAAACAAGATCACCTGCAATGCTGGCCCAAAAATGAGTTTCCTGAGCGTTTCCACTTTGGGCATCACCGTCGTATTCCCAAAGTGTTGTGTTTGGCCCAACCTGGCTGGAGTGTCGATAGCAAAAACCATGGGTATACAAGTGTGGGGCAGCATGGTTTTGACAATGTGATCGATGAGATGCAAGGCCTCTTCATTGCGACGGGTCCTGGCATCAAGGTGCAAAAGATCAAACAGGCATTCAGCATTGATGTCTACAACTTGCTCGCTCACCTCTTGCATGTTCAGGCTTTGCCCAACGATGGCGCCGATGGCTTGTTTGAGTTGTTGCGTGCTCAATGAAAACAACGCCATCCCATTGAGCACGTCTGCTGCGACCTTTACAAACTGGAGGCAATACATCGCTAGTGTCTTACCGAGACTAGGTTCATCTTGGCGTTTGGCTCATTGACGCCATGTCTTCATTTGGTGCAAAATAGGTTTTTAGGCCAAATGGTGGGTTTTTGTGCCAACCCCAGGCCGTTGAGTAGGAAACCAATATTGAGGTCTAGCAGATGTTGAAGTTGCTCAAAATTAGACGCTACCCAGCGTTGCATTTGTTGATGTCTGTTGGGATGCTGATTGTGGCCTCAACAGTGATGCTTCACGCCCATGCTGAAATCGTGCCCGTCTTGGGACGTGGTCAAGTGGATTTGACGGACTATGAATGCAAAAGCATGAGCAGTCCGATCATCAAGCAAGTTTGCTATGAAAAAGAGCACAGTTACTTGTTGGTCAAGGTGGACAAAAAATGGTATCAGTATTGCGCTGTCGGCGAGGAAATCTTCCAAAGCTTCAAGGCTTCAAACAATGCGGCCCGCTACTACACCAACAATGTCAAAGACGCGTTGGACTGTTTCCATTGAGATGATGGTTGATGAAATGCGTGACAACTGTGAGTGACTGGAGTGATCACTCCACCAAATGGGTGGGTGTTTGACCGTGGAGCGCCCTGCGGCAGTTCTCAAACACGTGGGCGAGCTCGTGCAAAACTTCTCCGCGCTCGCCACCCGCATAATGCGGGGTAAAGAGTACATTGGGCAATGTCATCAAAGGGTGATGGGCGGGGCGGGGTTCGCGCCAGTGAACGTCTAGGCCTGCCCCCGCGATCTGTCCTTCCTTGAGGGCTTGGTACAAGGCTTCTTCATCGATTAACTTTCCTCTGGCCGTGTTGATGAAGAAGGCGCTTTTTTTCATTTTCTTGAAAACATCGGCGTTGATCATGGCCTCATTGGCAGGTAAATTCGCTGCATTGACCGACACAAAGTCCGATTCGCCAAGCAATGTGTCAAGCTGAGCATACCTCACCCCGAGTTCTTGCTCACGTGCAGGACTCAAGGGCTTGCGATTGCAATAGATGACCTTCATTCCAAAGGACAAGGCCATTTTGCACAGCAAAGCTCCGACTTCGCCCATGCCGATGATCCCCAGGGTCTTGTCATAAAGTCCCGACAAGTTGTCCAGTGCCGACCAGTTGTAGGCCACGTCATCGGTGGGGGTGACTTTCTCAGTGTCCCAATTGGCTTGTCTAACGGCTTGGTCGCCGTCTTGAAGTCGCTTGGAGAGGGCCAGCATGAACATCATGGAGTGCTCGGCCGTGTATTGAAGACTTTTTCTGGGCAGGCAAGAAATTTGGATGCCCCGGGCTTTGGCGGCCACAAAATCAATACCATCTCTGCGCTCACCCAGGCGTTGAATGAATTTCAAGTTTGGATGCTGGGCCATCAGGTCTGCGTCCACCATGCCACGGCGAAAGATCAAAATTTCTGCGGGATGAGAGGACACTTTGGCCGAATGGCCTTGGTCTGTGCTGAGTTTGGCAGGAGTTCCCAAGGGATAAAGCGCCACGCCGTCGCTGGCGTGCAGGCCGTGGGCCAGGTCATAGACCGTTTGTGTTTGGATCTCAAGGGGTGAGAAAAACGCTTGAACCCATGCATTGCTCACCTCAGAGTTGCCACTCAACGCAAAGCGAGTCAATCGCAAGACATGGTCATCGTCAAGGAACAGGATGTGTTTTGTCTCACGCATGGTATGGAGTCTTTCCTCTGTGTTGCTTGAATCCACCTTGTTGGATTTTGCTCTGGCCCTTTGGTCAGAAAAATTGGTGTTATTCTAATTCCTTTGTGATAATCAAATGATGAGGAAGTTTGCGTGCGAGGTTCAATCGGTGTCAACTGAACTGAGCATCATTGGCCTCCAAACTCCAAACTCCAAAATCAACGACCAACACATGACTTTTCCTCCAACGCCTCACGACACGTTCAGCATCAAAGCTGAGCCGATGCTGCTCCGTCAAGAGGTGGACAAGTCACTATTTCTGGCCAATCTCAGCCATGAGCTCAAGACCTCGTTGAGCGCGGTGCTCGGTGCGGGTGAGTTGCTTCAAGCCACGCCACTCAACGCGCAGCAGTCCAGGCTGCTGCGCATGATGCAAGAAGCGGGGGGTCATTTGATGCAAATCCTGGGCGAGGTGTTGGACTCCTCCAAACTCAGCGCCGATAGGCTCACCTTGCATTCAGAGTTTCATGAAGCAACTGCATTCATGGAGAAAAGTCTGTTGTTGTTTGACCCCTTGGCCAAAGCCAAGGGGTTGAAGTTGTATGTGTGGATGGATGTGCCTCTAGACTGTTTGATAGAGATCGATGCACAGCGCTTGACCCAGGTGTTCTCCAATCTTCTCTCCAATGCCATCAAGTTCACCGCAAAAGGCCATGTTTTGGTCCATGCTCAGTTGCGCACGCCCTTGGAAGTTCCTCTCACGACTGCCTCTTTTCTTCAAACTGAGTGTTCTTCACGATTGGTGGTGAAGTTCATCGACACGGGTTGTGGCATTGCCAAGGAGCACTTGTCGCAATTGTTTTTGCCCTTTAGCCAAGTGGGTGCAAACCACCCCCAAATGGCTTCAGGCACAGGATTGGGCTTGTCAATTGCCCATCAACTGAGCACCCTGATGGGGGGGCAATTGAGGGTGAGCTCGACGGTGGGCGAGGGCAGTGAATTTGAGCTGAGTCTGCCGCTCAGATGCAAGCGCTCCAGTGACCTCGGTGAGCCGCTTGGACCAAGACCCCTTGGTTCATCACTTGTGAATGAAGGGGAGCAACACCCGGATACCCGTCAGGAATGGGTTTTGGGTTTGTCTTTTGAGGACGAACTGCTCCAAAGAGCCGTGCAGTTTCACCTCAACGCCATGGATTGCCAGACCGTGGTCCTTGAGCCCAAGGGCACAAAACAGGCGCAACAGGCCGATGTGGATTGCATCATGACCGATCACGCCGATTGGTCAAGTTTAGTGTCTGCAATGCCTCATTCGCAGCGTTTACAAAGCCTGCCACGCATCGAAGTCAAAAGCGATGGTTTGCCCATTCAACTGACGCCTCAGGTGTCTCCCGCAACTAGCGATCAAGTCATCCAACCCACCCTCATGTTTGCGCCATTTAGCCGCACAGAGTTGAGGCTGGCTTTGAGCCAGGCGTTCAGACTTGAGGCCCATGGTGAGAGTGCAGCCGTTGTATCCAACGCACTGTCAACGCACGAACATTCGGGCAAGGATTTGGCGGGCTTGCGAGTTTTGTTGGTTGAAGACAATGTAACGCTGTCCTTGGTCTACCAAGCTCTCTTGGCCTCCATGGGCTGCGTGAGCGAGTCGGCCGACAATGGGCAGCAGGCGTTGGCCTTGGTCAGGCATTCGGCCTTTGACTTGGTCTTGATGGACTGCCACTTGCCTGAACTCGATGGGTTTGAAGCGACTAAAGCGATTCGACGCTGGGAGCTTGATCAAGGGGTGAAGACGCGTTTGCCCATCATTGCTCTCACAGCCTCGGATGCCTTGGAGGACCAAGTGAAAAGCATCGCGTCTGGTATGGATGGCTTTTGCGCAAAACCGCTGACTCGAGCCCAATTGCTTGCCACCATCAAAAAAGCGTGCTCGGCACCTGGCCAAGCACGCCACTGAAGCGTTGAGCTTCAAAGGGGCTCAATTGATTTATCGCGTCATGACGAAATCATAGTCCAATGTGTAGAACTCGCTGGGCATGGTTTTGCCGTCCGGGGCGGTGCCTGAGTCGTGGTGAACAAAGTCGGCAATGAGAGAGGGGCGAACACCAAAGACCGCATCGCTGTTGAGATGCTCGCTGTTTTTGTCAAAAATATGGGTCACCAAGGTGCGGTGACCTGGGGCTTGCAGTCTGAAATGCAAGTGTGCAGGCCTCATGGTGCGGTTGGTGGTGGCGCGCAGCATTCGAATGGCCGTACCGTCTTGAGGGATGGGGTAGTCCACGGGCAAGACCGACCAATAGTGATAGCGTCCATCGGCGTCTGTCGTGAGTTCTGCCCGGGCCCAGGCGCCATTTTTGTCCATATCGTCTTGAACGTCATACAGGCCACGGTCATCGGAGTGCCATACATCGATCACGGTGTGGGCAACCGGTTTGCCTTCTGTGTCTCGGATCACGCCTTGGGCATGCATGGGCACGCCCGCAGCGCCGCCACTGATGTCGGTGCCCATGGCGAATTTGGGGGCATCTTCCAAGAGGAACGGCCCCACCAAGGTGGCCTCGGTGGCGTGAGCGGGTTTGGGGTAGTCTTGTGTGACGGTGAGCATGGACAAGCCCAAAGCGTCAGAAAAAATCATGAATTCACTTCGCCCGGGTGAGCACCATTTGCCCGATTCCTCCAGGTACTTGATGGCAAAGAGCCACTCCTCAGAGGTGAGCTTTACTTCTTTGGCAAAGCTGTGGATGTGCTTGATCAAGGACAGCATGATTTCTTTGAGCCTGGGGTCAGGCGTTTGCTCATAACGCGCGAGTACCTCTTGGGTGATGAGGTCGGTGGCGTCATAAAGATTCTCGATGGTGTGCGCAGTTTGAGGTTTTGAGCTCATTGGAATGCTCCTAGGTTGAGTGAAATACTGTTGAAAAAGCGTGGACTCAATGTGAAGTCAGTGAGAAGTCAGCGAGAAAACTACGATTGAAACTCTGTGGCCTTGTCCAACAAGTCTTGGGCTGGTTTGAGTTTGAATTTTGCAATTTTCATGGAACCTGTGTGTGGCAAACTGTCCACCAAGACCACATAACGTGGCCATTTTAAGGGCGATAAAACGGCCTTGGCATGGGCAAATACCATCGCTGGGGTGAGTGCGCCGCCCGTTTTGGGCACGACCGCAACGAGCACCTCCTCTTCCCCCAACAAAGCCGGCACACCAATGCTCGCGCACTCTTGAACCTCCGGGTGTGAGGAGATGGCGGTGTCGATTTCTGCGCCCGAGAGGTTTTCGCCTTTTCTGCGAATGATGTCTTTTTTGCGGGTGTAAAAGAAGAAAAAGTCATCCTGATCTCGATAGCCCAAGTCGCCCGTTAAAAACCAGCCGTCTTTGAAGCTCGAGGTGGTTTGCCCCTCGTCTTTGTAGTAGCCTTGCATGATGGTGGGTGTTTTGACCACAATCTCACCCACTTCCCCACAGGGCATCTCCGCGCCCAACTCGTTCACAATTTTCACCTCGGGTGTGGCAATGCAGGGGCTAGGATGAGGGGAGATTCGCCCCATGCTGCCCAGTTTGTGTGGGCCTAAAAAAGGGTTGCTGAGCACGCCTGGAATTTCTGTCATGCCGTAGCACTCAATCAGAGTGGGAACGCCAAAGCGGTGTTGAAAGATGTCAAGCAAGTCTTGGTTCAAAGGCGCCAAAAACATCTTGTGAATACGGTGATCGGCTCTGAACTCGGAGAGCGGTCTGCGCGACAAAATGGCCGCAGCCGACATGATCACATTCACCTGTGTGGCCCGCGTGCTGAGGGCGACACTCCAAAACTCGCTGGCAGAAAATTTGCGAACCAAGATCAAGGTGCCACCGCAGGCCATGGCGCCGCCCAAAGAGTACATCAGCGCATTGATGTGAAAGAGCGGCAAGACACACATCATGCGCTCGTGCGGTTGCAAGAAAAGTCGGTGTACAAAAGCCTCGGCAGTGAGCAAATAGCTCGTTTGTGAATGCATCACACCTTTGGGAAACCCTGTGGTGCCCGAGGTGTAGATGATGAGGCAAGTGCTTTGAGCGTTGCCACTGAGGGCCATGGAGGCAGGGGTCACGCCCTGCCAAGTCTGAATCAAGGACTCGCTCGCTTTGTCGTTGAGCACCATCCAAGGTTTTGGGGCCATGCCAGCCACGGCTTGGTGGACTTTGTCTTGGACCGACTCTGAACAGATCACTGCACACACTTGGGCGTGCTCAAAAATGTATTGTGCCTCAGAGGCTCTAAAGTCAGGGTTGCAGGGCACCAAGATCACGCCCAAGTCACACGCTGCCAAAAAGAGCACGACGGTGCTGGGGTGGTTGTAGGACATGAGGCCCAAGCGGTCTCCTGCCTTGACGCCTTGCACAGTGAGCCATGTGCGTGCTCGCTCTCTCAAGTCCAAGCACTGTGACCACGTCATGACATCGCCTTCGTACTCGATCATGGCCTTGTCCCCCAAGGCCAAGGCGCGGCGAGTGAAAAAATCATTCACCGAAAAATCATGTGCACCAAAACGCTCGATCACTTCAAGCGGTGGAGTCAGGGAATTGGCGAGGTTCAAGTCTGAAGTCTCATGAGGGTTGCTGCATGGCGGCGGGCAAGGGGCCATCGTACTCGATGGCGTCTTCGGCGGCTTGGGCCAACTTGAAGCCGATGGGTCTGACTTGCTCTTCCAGCAGATGTGCGACCAAGCTGCCAGTTCTGGCGAGGAGTGGGATGCCGCGCAAGGCGCCGGCTGGGAATCCAGCGTCCAGCAACACTGCAGGAATTGCACCCGAGACATTGAGGGGAAGTGCACGGCCATAGACCGAGGCGACTTGGGTGCTGATGGTCTCCAATGCGCGGACGTGCTCACCCGCAGTGCCCCACTCATGGGCCAAGGCGAGGAGCTTGTGCGCACGGGGGTCGCCTGCTTTGTGGGTGGGGTGACCAAATCCGGGCAGAGTTTGGCGCGAGGCTTTGAGGGCTTGGAGTTGCTGTGTGGCACTCTCTTCAAGACTGAGACTCGAAGACTTCGCCAGCGACAAGGTATCGATCAGCAATTGTCCGGCAGTCTCTGCGGCTCCCAAAATCACGGAGCCGCATCCAAGCAGTCCCGCTGCCACCGCGCCTTGAATGGCATCGGGTGCTGCCGCCAAAGTCATCCGCGAAGCCACCACGGAAGGAACCAAGCCGTGCTCGGCAATGGCGATCAAGGTCGCATCGGTGACCCGGATGAGTGGGGCGCTCGGAGCTTGTCCGGTCAAGAGAAACAGAAAATATGACGTGAAACTTTGTTGACCGATGAGCTCATTGCACAGATCTTTTCCCCGCACCACGATGGAGTCGTGTTGCACCAAGGCCATGTGGGTTTTGCCGCCTTGGGCAGAAAAAGTTTTGGAGCCACTCGGGGCTGCACTGGTTTTGTCGGAGGTGGTCATGGCGTGAAGGTCACTGAGGGGGTGGGGCGATTGGTGCTCGAGTTTGTGCTCTGGGCAAGGGCCAGTTTCAGGCGACAGATCATGCCAACAAGCAAGTCTGGGCGAGGCCGCTGATGTGGTGTTCTCCAATTATGTACGAAAAAATCAACTCTCTGGTGAAAGTCAAACATGGGGTAAGCCCCCATGGGTGAGCCATGGGCGTTCAGCAAGAATAGTAGGCCTTGTCAATCATGAGGGCGTTCGACTGACGCAGGAGGCCAAGATGGGGGTCAAACCCGCAAGTGCTCTTGGAAACCACTCTCGTTCACCCCTCATCAGACCCATGGTGAGTTTTCCGCTTTTTCTAGATCCTCTTCAAATAAGCCCCTTTGAAGTGTTCCATGCCAAGGACTCATTTCAGACGCTTGAGCACACACGATAACCGACAACGATGACCCCCCCCCATTTGATTGCCAATCCATTGTTTCATTCTCCATCCCCGCCCAAGTCATGCCCAGTTTAAATTTATTGCTCCAAGCCTTGGCCGCCGGGGTCTTCATGGGGGCCTTGTACGGCCTCATTGGTTTGGGCTTGGGTCTGGGTTGGGGCATCTTAAAGCAGATCAACTTGGCTCACTTTGCGTGGGTGTTTTTGTCGGCCTATTTGACCTATGACCTCAAAACCCGCTGGGGCATCGACCCCTTGGTGAGTTTGTTGATCTTGGTGCCAGCCTTTGCGCTTCTCGCGTCCTTGCTGCAAGCTGTGCTTGCCAAGTTTGCCATCACCCCGTTCAACTCCCTCATGGCCACCTTTGGCATCTCCGTCTCGGTTGAGGCGCTTTTGCAGTTGGTCTGGAGCGCAGACTTTAGGCGCATGCCCAGTCCTTACGATGAAATGAAATTTCGTTTTGGTGGAGTCATCGTCACCTACTCTGAGTCGATCACCGTGGTGCTGGCGGTTTTGGTGTGTGCATGGGTGAGCTGGATGCTTTACAAAACCGATGTGGGTCGATGCGTGCGAGCAGCAGCGGAGGACGCCGACATCGCCCAAGCCTTTGGGATCAATGCGCGCCAATTGTCTTTGGGGCTTGCGGGAGTGTGTGGCGGCTTGGCCGCGTGTGCGGGCGTTTGCGTGGCATTGACTTTCACCTTGGCGCCTTCGCAAATTTTTGCCTGGATTGGAGTCGTGTTTGCAGTCGTCATGATGGGGCGCTTGGCCTCGGCTTGGGCACCGCTTTTTGCTGGCCTTGTGGTGGGAATCAGTGAGTCCTTGACCATGGCCATCACCGCGCCCACTTGGGCACCATTGGTGTCCTTTACGCTTTTGATCTTGATTTTGCTCTTGAGGCGTGGCCATGACTGAGGATCCACAACCATTGCGCGCCCAAAAGGGGATGAACACCGTCATCGCGGTGGTGGTCTTTGCACTGCTAGTTGCTGCGCCCTACTGGGGGCTGCCCAATTATTGGCAGTCTTTGCTCTACATGGTGTTTTTCTGGGTCACCTTGTCCACGAGCTGGAATTTGCTCTCGGGCTATTCAGGCTATTTTTCGTTTGGGCACGGGGCTTTTTTTGGCCTGGGGATGTATGGCATGGCCACCTTTGCCACCAAACTCAATTTTGGCTTCGTTCCCAGCGTATTGCTCTCGGGCGTTGTCGCGGCCGTATTGGCTTTGGCAGTGGGAGCGGTGGTCTTTCGGTTGAAGAAAATTCGTGGCGAATCGTTCGCCTTGATCACTCTGGCCGTGACCTTTGTGCTGGCCACCTTGATCGTGAACACCTCCATTGATGGCGGCCCTGGTGTTTATTTGATGGGGGTACAGACCCCAGCCTTGGGTCCGAGTGCATCGTCGAGTTTTTATTACCTGGGTCTGGGCTTGGCTGCACTTTGCTTGCTGGTGGCCAGATCCCTCTTTTTTTCCAAAGCGGGTTTGGGTCTCTTGGCCATCCACGATGATGAGGACGTGGCCCAAGTGCATGGGGTGCCCACTTTTGGTTTGAAGATGGCGGCCTTTGCCTTGTCGAGTTTTTTTGCCGGCATGATGGGCAGTGTGCACGCACTGTATGTCTCCTATGTCACGGTGGGGGAGACTTTCAATATCACCGTGCCATTGACCGTGGTGCTCATGAGCGTGCTCGGTGGTGTCAGGCATTGGGCCGGCCCCATGGTGGGTGCGGTCTTGATCACTTTCCTTCTCAACGCATTCACC
>CAIPFK010000164.1 GCA_903864315.1 uncultured Burkholderiales bacterium
AAAGAAAAAATATCTTTTTTAAGACTTGAAATCTGTTTTATCGATTTGGATTGTTCAATATGTTAGACAGTGATTGAACCCACTTGGGACAAATCAAGCAACTCCTCACCCTCGGCCATATCAAGAGGCACAATCTCAAGCCATGGCACTGGTTGTGATTGCGCAATTTGAGGGTTTCGCTTCGTGCCATGACTTGCGTTATACAAAAGTCGTTTGTTCGATTTTCATTGGTGCTGTTTGGGCATAGACATGGGTTACTTGTTGGGGTGGTTTTGATGTAAGTCAAAAAGATAAAAAGGATTTTTGTTATCTTTATGTCCTAGGTCATAGCCCTAGTTATGGAGTGCGCATGAAGATCCTTTTGGTCCATCCCAATTATCACTCTGGTGGTGCAGAAATCGCTGGTAACTGGCCACCTGCATGGGTCGCGTATTTGACCGGTTATCTCAAAGCAGGAGGCTATCAAGATATCGTCTTCATTGATGCCATGACCCGGCATTTGAACGATGAAGACCTCGAGCGAGAAATCAAAGAAATTCAGCCTGATGTGGTGGGTTGCACGGCCATCACTCCCTCAATTTATAAGGCGCAACGCGTTTTACAAATTGCCAAGGAGTGTCTGGAGGGTGTGGTGACCGTGTTGGGCGGTATTCATGGCACTTTCATGTACGCACAAGTGCTCAAAGAAGCTCCTTGGATTGACGCCGTGGTTCGAGGCGAAGGGGAGGAAATTCTTTTGAACTTGGTGCAGGCCATCGATGATGGCCGTTGGCTTGTGGACAAAAGCTCTATCAAGGGCATTGCTTATTGGGATGGCAATGCTGTGGTGGCAACCCCTGCGCAACCCACCATTGAAGACTTGGATCGAATCAATCCCGATTGGGGTATTTTAGATTGGAAAAACTACATCTACATTCCCCTGGGCGTGCGAGTGGCGATTCCCAATTTTGCAAGGGGATGTCCGTTTACCTGTAGTTTTTGCAGTCAGTGGAAATTTTGGCGTGACTACCGTATTCGTGACCCCATCAAAGTGGTCGATGAAATTGAGTCCTTGGTCAGAGATCATCAGGTCGGATTCTTCATCTTGGCAGATGAAGAGCCCACCATCCACCGCAAAAAGTTCATCGCATTTTGCCAAGAATTGATCGACAGACATTTGCCCGTGCTTTGGGGAATCAACACCCGAGTCACAGATATCTTGCGCGATGAAAAACTGCTCCCTTTCTTTAGAAAAGCTGGGTTGATCCATGTCTCCCTTGGAACTGAAGCGGCCGCGCAGATGAAGTTGGACTTGTTTAACAAAGAAACCACCGTTGCACAAAACAAAAAAGCCATTCAACTTTTGAGAGACGCGGGGATTGTCACAGAGGCGCAGTTCATTGTCGGTCTTGAAAATGAAACCAAAGAGACTCTCGAGGAGACCTACCGCATGGCATTGGACTGGAAGCCCGATATGGCCAATTGGGCCATGTACACTCCGTGGCCTTTCAGCGACTTGTACCATGAGCTTGGCGACAAGGTGGAGATTTTTGATTTTGAGAAATACAACTTTGTGACGCCCATCATGAAACCCGACGCCATTGATCGCACTGAATTGTTGGATGGCGTGATGAAAAACTACCGTCGGTTTTATATGCGAAAGTCTTTTTTTGAATATCCCTGGACTCGCAACAAAGTCAAGCGCAAATATCTTTTGGGTTGTCTCAAAGCATTTTTGAAGAGTGGTTTTGAGAGAACTTTTTATGATTTGGGTCGAGTCGGCTATTGGGGGCCACAGAGTTTGAAGACGGTGGATTTTTCCTTTGACTCCACCCGGCTCAAGGCCAGTGATGTGCACGAGCAGCCCACCGAGCAAGAATGGGTCACCATTCATGGCCCCAAAAACGCGATGAGACGTGAAAAGGGCGAGTCGATTGCTGGACGTGCTGTTGAGCGCATGCGAGCAGGCGAAACCACCCAAAGTTCAGTAACCACAGGAGTAGACCCTTGAATGCATTAGCACCCTCCCATTTGATTGGCCCCAATGCAATCATACAAATGATCAAGACGATGGAGGAGGATTTGGGGGTGAGACAGACCATTGATTTTTTCATCGACTCCAAGCTCAGTCAGTACATCTCTCACCCCTTGGTGGGACGTGTGCATGAGGAAGACGTTTGCCTCATTCACCAGCGTTTGATCGAGACCTATGGCATTGAGCACGCTAAACGACTGTCATGGCAAGCGGGAGAGAAGACGGCGGACTACTTGCTGAAAAATAGAATCCCCAAGCTGATGGGCTTGATCTTGAAACATTTGCCCATCAAGATGTCCATCTCCATCCTTCTTCGTGCGATTTCAAATCACGCATGGACCTTTGTGGGGAGCGGCAAATTCTCCTACCAAGTCTTCAAATCCATCACGATCTACATTGAGTCCAATCCCATTTGCAAAGGAATCCGTTCAAGCGAGCCGGTCTGCGACTATTACGCGGGGACTTTTGAAGGATTGTTCAAGAGTTTGATTGACACGAGCATCGAGGTCAAAGAAGTGGGTTGTGAAGCACAGGGCGACTTGTCCTGCAGTTTTAGGGTGGTCTGGTTCGGCCACGCTTTTTGATCGCTGTCTTGATCAAGTCAGTGGCGAGCTTCCATACCGAATGAATCCTGGGCGTTGGGATACCTGCGTGAACCAGCGCTGCAGGTGCGCCAATGGCTCTCGTTCAATGGGCAAGAGTAGCCAGCGATGCACAATCAATGCCAAAGGGATGTCCGCCAGGGTGAAGTGTTCTCCTGCAACCCAGGCCTGTTGGCTCAATTGATCGTCCAAAATCTTCAACATTTTTTGCATGATCAAGCGGTTTTTTTCTAAATCCGACTTGTTTCGCTCGTTTTCCGCGGTTCGAATCCAGCCCCAAAACAAAATTCTCATCGGTGGCCACGCTGTGGTGGTGCTCCAGTCGAGCCATTGGTCCACTAAAGCGCAGTCTTTGAGGGCCTGGGGGTACAGCGTGGCACTTGGGTCATGGGCTTTGGCCAGGTAGCGCAAAATGCTGTGGGACTCCCACAGCACAAAGTCATTCTCTTTCAGGGTCGGGACCAAGCCATTGGGATTCATGGCAAGGTAGTCTGAGGTCTGGTTCACCCCAAACTGCAAACCCGCATCCACCCGCTCAAAGTTCAAGCCCAGATCTTCACAAAGCCACAATACTTTTTGGACATTGATCGAATTCAGTCTGCCCCAAAGGGTGCGTTGGGTCATGGTTTGTCTCCTGTGAGCATGGGGAAAGTCGGGTGTGCAACTGCTTGAATTTTGTGGACAATAGGCATTTCAGGCATTCTAGGCATTGTTGACCCAAGTCGAGCAGTGTGGTGCATTTGATTTTCTTTTTCCTAGGGGTTATTGTGTTGAAAAAACTCGTTCAAACATGGCATGTCTGGATCTCGTTGGTGTGCTTGCTGCCCTTGTCGGTCGTCTTTTGTGGCAGTGCTCTCGCCCAGTCCAGTGTTCAAGTGCAGTGGTTTGGCCAGTCGGCCTTCAAGATTACGACCCTCCAAGGTCATGTGATCGTGATTGATCCCTGGATACTGAAAAACCCCAAAACTCCAACCGAGCTTAAAAATTTGGATGCTTTGGGCAAAGTCGATGTGGTGCTGGTGACCCATGCGCATTGGGATCACACGGCCGACGCAGTTGAGATTGCCATCAAAAATCAAGCGCCGCTTTATGGCCCCGGCGACTTCAGCCAAACCCTGATGAACTTGGGCAGTTTGCCACCCAAGCAACTTCCCCGAATGAACAAAGGCGGGACAGTGAGTCCTTGGCCGGGTGTGAAAATTACCGCCGTCCATGCCGAGCACTCTTCAACCTATGTCTGGAATAATCCTGCGACACATAAAGATGAGTCACTCCCTGGCGGAGAGCCGCTGGGTTTTGTCATCGAGTTTGAAAACGGTTTTAAAATATATCATGCGGGTGATACCGACGTGTTTGGAGACATGGCCCTCATTCAAAAGCGCCATCACCCTGACGTGGCCATGTTGCCCATTGGTGGCAATTTCACCATGGATCCACAAGGCGCAGCCTTTGCCATCAACGAGTTTTTGAAGCCCAAGTTTGCCATCCCCATGCATTACCAAACCAACCCCTACAACACCGGTTCACCTGAGGATTTCATCAAGGCCTTGGGTACAAGCGGCACGGAGGTGATCGTCATGAAGCCGGGCGAAATCAGAAAATTTTAAGATTGAGTTTGAGTTCTTCTTGCATTCACATTGATTTTTAGCATACACGAGAAAGAGACCTCATGTTTTTAGAACTATCGCCCAAAACGCTTGAGATTCGAGAGCGGTTGTACCAGTTTTTTGATCAATACATCTATCCCAATGAAACGCGGTACAACCTTGAGCTTGAGGCCGCACGAAAAGCAGGGGATGCTTGGCAGCCCTTGCCCTTGATCGAGGAGCTCAAGACCCAAGCCAAAGCCCACGGCTTGTGGAATTTGTTTTTCCCCCATGAATATCAGGGCCACCAAGGACTGTCCAATTTCGATTACGCGCCTCTTTGCGAAGTGATGGGGCGGGTGATGTGGGCAGGTGAGGTGTTCAATTGCTCCGCACCCGACACGGGCAATATGGAGACCTTGCAGCGTTATGCCACTGAGCAGCAAAAAGCCAGGTGGCTGACGCCTCTTTTGGAGGGCAAGATTCGATCGGCGTTTTTGATGACCGAGCCCGCCGTGGCCTCCTCGGACGCCACCAACATCCAATGCTCCATCGTGCGTGACGGCGACCATTATGTGATCAACGGCCACAAGTGGTTCAGCTCAGGGGCTGGCAACCCGCTGTGTGAGATCTTCATCGTGATGGGTAAAACCGATCCGAATGCGCCCCGCTATACCCAGCAATCCATGGTGTTGGTGCCCAGAAACACCCCAGGTGTCACGGTGGTGAGGCCACTCACGGTCTTTGGCTACGATGACGCACCCCATGGGCACATGGAAATTCGTTTGGACAACGTTCGCGTGCCCGTTGAAAACATTTTGGTCGGAGACGGACGAGGGTTCGAAATTGCGCAAGGTCGTCTGGGGCCAGGTCGTATTCATCACTGCATGCGCTCGATAGGAGCTGCCGAACGGGCCTTGGAGTCCATGATCGATCGATTGCAAAGCCGTGTGGCTTTTGGTGCCCCATTGTCCACCCAGTCGGTTTGGCATGAGCGCATTGCAGAGTCGCGTTGCATGATTGACCAAGCACGATTGCTCACCTTGCATGCCGCTCACAAAATGGACGTCGCTGGCAACAAAGCTGCGCGCCTAGAGATTTCGATGATCAAGGTGGTGGCGCCCAAGGTGTCTTGCCAAGTGATCGATTGGGCCATCCAAGCCCATGGAGGGGGAGGTGTCAGTGGCGACTTTTGGCTGGCCGAAGCCTATGCGCGTGAGCGCACCGTGCGATTGGTCGATGGGCCCGATGAGGTGCACCGTCACTCGATTGCCAAGCTCGAGTTGGCGGCCAGGGCTCAAAAACACTCGGTAACTTAAGGGAGGCCTCAGATGATCTTGCATTGGTCGCCGCGTTCGCCGTTTGTTCGCAAAGTGCTGGTTTGTGCCAAAGAGCTCGGGGTTGATGCTCAATTGACCCTGGTGCGCACGGTGGCCTCTGCCAAGAAGCCCCATGATGGATTGATGCTCGACAATCCATTGTCTAAAATTCCGACCTTGGTACTCGAGGATGGCACGTCTTTGATGGACTCGGTGGTCATTTGTGAGTATCTCAATGATTGGGTCAAGGGCGATTTGTTCCCCAAAGATGCGAGCCACAAATGGAAAGTATTGCGCTGGCATGCCCTGGCCAATGGGTGGATGGATGTGCTCATTTTGTGGCGCCATGAGCGTGAGCGCACAACGCCTGATGCAGATCTTTTGGCGGCCTATGAAAAAAAGTGCAGGACCACTTTGGCTTTTTTCAATGCTGAGGTCCCGGCCCTGAGCCTTGAAGGGGTGAATATCGCCACCATTGCCCTCGCTTGTACCTTGGGTTATTTGGATTATCGGTATGTGGATCTCGCTTGGCGGGATGGTCATGGCGCATTGGCCCAGTGGTTCATGCCCTGGGAGGCCCGGCCATCGATGGTGTCGACCCGTGCCGTGGATGGCTAATGGTCAGGCTTCAATGATCTCTTTGCTTTGACAGGGGGTCTTTCGATACAGACCTCACCTGCCTGTGGGGTCTCCTCAGTCTTCTTTTACATGAATGCTCAAATGCTGAAAAAAATCGCAATCTTGGATGACTATCAGTCCCTGGCCTTGAGTCTGGCCGATTGGTCGGTCTTGGCGCCTTATGCAACGGTGCAGGTGTTCACCACCGCAGCCAAGAACCAAGCTCAATTGATCGAGCGGCTCAAAGAGGTTGATGTTGTGACGGCCATGCGTGAGCGAACAGCGTTTGGGGCTGACGTGTTGGAGCAGTTGCCCAAGCTCAAACTGCTCGTGAGCACGGGGCAGAGAAACCGTTCGATTGATTTGCGTGCGTGTGAGCGCTTGAAGATTGACGTCAGTGCGGCCTATGGTCCCAAGAACAGTTCGGCCTCGACAGGGGAGATGACCTGGGCTTTGATCTTGTCCTTGGTCAAAAGAATTGCGCGCTCACACCAAGCCTTGAAAGAGGGGCATTGGCAGCCCCAGCTCTCTGGATCCCTCAAAGGTCATCGGCTCGGTTTGGTGGGGCTGGGAACCATTGGGCAGCAAATGGCCAAGATTGCCAAGGCGTTTGACATGGAGGTGCTGGTGTGGAGTCCGAACATGACCCCTGAGCGTGCATCGGTTCATGGTGTTCAAGCGGTTTCCAAACAAGTCCTCTTTGAGTCTGCTGACATCGTGAGTGTGCACACGGTCCTCTCGGACAGTACCCGCGATTTGGTGGGTGCCACAGAACTCAACCAGATGAAGCCCACGGCTTATGTGGTCAACACCTCGAGAGCTGGACTGATCAATGAGTCAGCACTCCTAGAGGCCTTGAGAGTTGGGCGCATAGCGGGCGCTGGGTTGGATGTGTTCTGGCAAGAACCGCTGCCTCTCGACCATCCCTTGCTGGGACTCGATAACGTGGTTTTGACGCCTCACTTGGGCTATGCAAGCGAAGAGGGCATTGAGTCCTATCACCAAGCCGTGGTGCAAAGCATTCTTCGTTGGTTCGAGACCGGCGAGGTGGTTCCCCTGAAGGGTTGAGTGTGCGGTCTCTACTAAAATGGGTGAGCACGAATGCGAATGATAGACTTTGAAGGTTTTTTGAATGGAATATGTTGCTCAATCGATTAGCGCAATCGACCCCAAGACTGTGCCATTTGCGCAAAGGTAATATTGTGATGAAAATCCTCCATTTCATACTTTGGATGTTGGCGCTGCCTTTGGGGTGGACGCAGCCCATGTCGCCCTCGGCCACCACTGCCGTCACCGATGCCGTGACCAAGCCCGTGACCAAGCCCGTGATCAAGCCCGTGATCAATGCCATTGATCCCACCCCTCAAGCACCCGTGGCTGGCAAGGTCAACATCTTGCCCTATGCCACGGGGCAGTGGAAGAGTTTGCTTCA
>CAIPFK010000165.1 GCA_903864315.1 uncultured Burkholderiales bacterium
AGCGTGGACTCAATGCGCTTTGGTCACAAGGTGGTTTGCAGTACCCCATGCCGATTCGCTAAGTGAAGCAATATTGGTCTAACGCGGTAGGCCAATAAACCCTTGCTGGGTCTTTAGGAAAATAAAACACATTGGAGACAACTTCGTTGAATGCATTGACACAATTGTGGAACCACAAGCGCAATCGCTTGTATATCTATCAATCAGTAGTCCTCATTGTGTTGATGGCAGCCATCCTTTGGCTTGGGCACAATACTTGGATTAACCTCAAGCAGCGTGGCATTCAATCAGGGTTTGATTTTCTATCGGATACAGCTGGGTTTGACATTGGAGAGACCTTTTTGATCTCCTTTGATGGCTCGCAAACTTACTGGAAAGCGTTTTCGGTGGGTGTGCTCAACACCTTGAAAGTCTCCGCGTGTGGCTTGGTCATGGCCAGTTTTTTAGGCATCATGGTCGGTCTAGGGCGAAGCTCTGTCCGCCCTTTATTCAAGCTCATTTGCAGCACCTACATTGAACTCATTCGCAACATTCCGCTCATGATCCAACTCCTCATGTGGTACGTGTTGTTGGTCGAATTCTTGCCGCCATCGACTGAGCCCTACAGTTGGTTTAATCACATTTATCTAAGCCAAGAAGGTTTGGCCTATCCAGGTTTGCTTTGGCTCCAAAACACCGACCCCAGTGGCGCCATCCTTTCTCAGTGGGTTTGGGATCGTCCTATTTTTGACGCACAAGGCGTGCATGGAGAATTCAATTTTTCGCCGGAGTTTTTGTCGCTTGCTGTCGCGTTGTCCTTGTACACGAGCGCATTCATTGCGGAGATCGTTCGTGCCGGAATTCAGTCCGTTGCCAAAGGCCAAGTAGAAGCCGCGCAGAGTTTGGCGCTCACGCCTTGGCAAATCAAGCGTTGGGTTGTTTTGCCGCAAGCCGCCAGAATGATCGCCCCACCGCTGACCAATCAGTACCTGAATTTGGTTAAAAATTCTTCTCTGGCTGTGGTGGTAGGCTACCCCGATGTGGTCAACATTGCCAATACCGCATTGAATCAAACAGGACGTGCACTGGAATGCATCTCTATTTTGATGGGGGTCTACCTCATGTTTTCTCTTGCCATTGCATTGGGGATGAACCAAACCAATCACAAAGCGCGCCAATATTTACACAGAGGCGATGACCTCACCCCCAACAAAGTGCCAGCACGGTCATGAACACCCGGCGGCCAAACCACGAATCTGCACTTCCTGAAAGCAACATGAGCAGCGCTCATGACTACACTTTGGTTGCGGCTCGCCCAGCGCCCCAAGCCAAGCAGAGAGTCATTGCACTGCTTTTGCGATTGCGTCACTTTGTAACGACCCAGCCCTTTGAAGCATTGTTCTCACTGGGTCTGGCATTCTTGGTTCTTCAGTTGCTTTCATTGGCACTGAACTGGGGGGTGATCCATGCCGTGTTTCAAGTTGATGAATCCGCTTGCCAAACCGCGCGAGGTGAAGGTGCTTGCTGGGGGGTGATCGGCGAGAAGTTTCGCATGATCCTTTGGGGTCGTTTCCCTTATGAGGAGCAGTGGCGAAGCGCAACGGCCTGCTGCTTGATCCTCGCCATATTGGCGCTGAGTGTGAACCCTCGTGTCTGGACCCCCAGGCTCAAACCTTTCACCCTTGGCGCTTGGGCGGTCACAGTCTTGGCCTTTCATGCATTGATGGCAGGCAGCTTTTTAGGACTTCGATTTTTTCAAATTTGGCCACCCGTGGACACCGAACTCTGGGGAGGATTGCCACTCACGCTCATTCTTTCTTTGGGCTCCATTGCTTTGGCAACACCGCTTGGTATCGTCTTGGCGCTGGGCAGAACGAGCGATATGCCCATCGTCCGATCCATTTGCGTGATCTACATCGAACTCGTTCGTGGAGTCCCATTGATCTCCGTGCTTTTCATGGCAAGCTTCATGTTTCCATTGCTGCTGCCAAGCTTACAAACCCCTGACGTTTTGCTTCGCGTACTTTTGGGCATCACCTTGTTTTCTGCAGCTTACACAGCAGAAGTCGTCAGAGGCGGACTTCAAGCCGTCGATCACGGTCAACTAGAAGCCGCACAGAGTTTGAGCCTAGGCTACTGGCAAACACAACGTTACGTGATACTTCCTCAAGCTCTTGCTCACATCATTCCCGGCATGGTCAACAACTTCATTGCCATTTTCAAAGACACGTCCTTGGTCACCATCGTGAGCCTTTACGAGCTCACCGGATCTCTGGGTCTCGCACTCAACGGGGATGCCAACTGGCGGCCCTATAAATTAGAAGGCTATTTGTTCATCGCAGCCATTTATTTCTTCTTTTGCTTCACCTTGTCTAGGATCAGTCGAAATCTAGAGAATCGACTCGCAAGACGCTGATCTCTAAGGTATTTCAAACTTTAGCGATTCCCACAACACGCAGTCCCCAACCCACAACACATCATGATGCCAAGCAATGACTCCTTGATTGAATTCAAAAACGTGAACAAATGGTATGGACACTTTCATGTGCTGAAAGAGATCAACTTGAAAGTCCAGGCTGGTGAGCGCGTCATCATTTGCGGTCCATCAGGATCGGGGAAATCCACCTTGATTCGCTGCGTGAATGCGCTTGAGACCTTCCAAGAAGGGGCGCTGATCGTTGATGGTCGTGCCTTGGGAGACAACCTCAAAGTCATCCAAACCGTTCGCAAAGAAGTGAGCATGGTGTTTCAGCAATTCAATTTATTCCCACACCTCACGGTTTTAGAAAATCTGACCCTCGCTCCTGAAAAAACTCTGGGTTTGAGCCGCGCTCAAGCCCAGGCAACTGCTTACGAAGAACTCAAGCGCGTGCGCATCTCTGAGCAAGCCCTCAAATACCCAGCCCAACTCTCTGGAGGTCAACAGCAGCGTGTGGCCATTGCCAGAGCACTTTGCATGAAGCCTAAAATCATGCTTTTTGATGAGCCCACCTCAGCACTTGATCCAGAAATGATCCAAGAAGTTCTCGACGTCATGATTGATTTGGCACGCGCGGGCATGACCATGTTGTGCGTGACGCATGAGATGGGCTTTGCTCGCTCGGTGGCCTCGCGTGTGATTTTGATGGACCAAGGTCAAATGATTGAAGAGGCGCCTCCCGAGGACTTTTTCACATCCCCCAAGCACCCCAGAACACAAGCTTTTCTCTCCGCATTGCACCGTAATTAAAACCCAGTCTGTGAGAACAACATGACAACACTGAAAACCCAAGTCGCCATCGTGGGGGCCGGCCCAGCAGGCCTGCTGTTGGGCGCTTTGCTGCACCGCGCGGGCATTGCCAACATCATCATAGAAAGACAAAGCCCAGAGTATGTTTTGAGCCGAATTCGGGCTGGAATTTTGGAGCAAGTGAGTGTGGATTTACTGCATGAAGCAGGTGTGGGCAGTGGCGTCAGTGACGGAGGGATCGTTCACCACAGCATTGACTTGGTTTTTAAAAACACACGCCACCCCATTGAAGTGACCCACCTCACTGGTGGGAAAGTCGTGACCGCTTACGGCCAAACCGAACTCACGCGGGACTTGATGGAACAACGCAGTGCACTTGGACTCACCTCGATTTATCAAGTCATAGAGGTTGACTTGCATGGCATCGATGGCACTCAACCCAGTGTGAGCTACAAAACCACAGACCACAGTGAGCGTCAAACCATTGAATGCGATTTCGTGGCTGGCTGTGATGGGTTTCATGGCGTGGCTCGTCAGCACATCCCCAAAAATATCCTTCAAGAGTTTGAACGGGTTTATCCTTTTGGCTGGCTGGGTGTTTTGGCCGATGTGCCACCCGTCTCACCGCACGCCATTGTGTACGCCAACAGTGAGAGGGGCTTCGCCTTGTGCTCCATGCGTTCCTTGACGCGAAGTCGTTACTACGTTCAATGCCCCATGAGCGACCAGGTATCAGATTGGTCAGACGATCGATTTTGGGATGAACTCAAGCGACGACTCGATCCAGAATTGGCTGAAAAAATGGTCACGGGTCCATCCATCGAGAAGAGCATTGCACCTCTGAGGAGCTACGTGGCCGAACCCATGCGCCATGGCCGCTTATTTTTAGCGGGGGATGCTTGCCACATCGTCCCCCCCACGGGTGCCAAGGGTTTGAACTTGGCCGCGACCGATGTGAAATATTTGAGTCAAGCTTTCATTGACTACTACCGCACTCAAAAAACACTCGGCATTGATGAGTATTCAGCCAAATGCCTCAAGCGGATTTGGAAAGCAGAGCGTTTCTCTTGGTGGCTCACCAGTCTCATGCACCGTTTTCCAGACACCGCGGGTTTTGGACAAAAAATACAAGAGGCTGAACTCGAATATTTGGTCAAAAGTGAGTCGCTCTCGAGATCGTTGGCAGAAAATTATGTCGGTCTTCCATTGGACTTTGACCAATGAAACTTCATTTGGATTGAGACCATAACCGGTTGCTGGGTTTGATGCGCCAATGGGCCAACTCTTGAGTGGGCCCCATGTTTTCATCAAAACCAAAAATCCTCACGCCCAACGACCCATTGGAATGCACCTTCACATCGGCCCAAGCGTACATGCGGTCTTGAGGGTTTTTGGACTCCCCTTTTTTGATACCAAAGGGTGATCCACCAGAGCCCACAATGACTTGCCAAGACTCTCCACCCGCCTCCTTGGTCGGTTGACTGGCGTGATAGACATGCTCGTGACCAGAAAAATAAGTGGCTCCAAAACTCTCAATCACATTCCAAAAAGCGTCTCTTTCCCCCGATGCATTTTCCAAGCTGTCCTCACTGGCCTTGGTCGAGCCTTCAGGAATATACACATAGGGCATCTTGTGCCCAAACGCCACCATCGCATTGACTCCTCTTGCCTTGGCATTTTCAAAGTCACGCTTTAACCATGACACAACCACTGTGGCATCGGCTCCCACAGGATCGGTATTGATCACTGCAATGTGCAGCTTACCCACATCAAACGAGTAGTAGAGCTGCGTTTGGTCGGTTTGAACACGATCTTGTGAGATGCTGGGGGTATGGTGAACATCGAATGAGGTGAACGGCGTTTTGACGATTTGGTTCCAGCGCTGTTCATCCAAAATCAAATCGGACATATTTTCACGCCATAAATTTTCCAAGTGAGGCTGCGCATACTTGACAACTTGACCGTCAGCGCCTTTGATGGGCATTTGCACTTCATGGTTTCCTGGCACCGGCACCACATAGGTACCGGCCTCCATCAAAGTGGCCATCATGCCCCTCCAATAGGCATACTCCCGCTGCACTTGCGAGATGTCAGTGTTGTATCCCATGATCATGTCGCCATTGAAGAACAAGGCTTGAGACTTCTGAGCGTTGAGCTCCTTGATCATCCGAGCCAGTGGTGCGGTGGCCGTAGCGAACAATTTGTCTTGTGCCGTGATGCCTTTGATTCTTCGATCGGTTCGACTGTCGCCAAACGTCGAGAAGTGAAAAACCACATCTTTGCCACTGTTCTCGCCATGCTTGGGTGAGCCAGATTTGTGGTGCAATTTTTCTTGTGCTGATGAAGCCTTGGACGCATTGGCTGGAGTCGGGTCCGCCGCCTGAACACTCGCGCAAGGCAACGCCAACGCCAACGAGAGAACAACACTGGAAAAACTAAAATTGCACACAGGTTGACTCCACAAGAATTGAGAGGCCAAGCGCTGAACTGATCGGGTGGTCATTTTAAAATTCACTTTCAAAAAAATACAAGTCTTGCCCCACTTTTTGATTCAAGTGTTGGTCGTTTGACGATAAGGGGTGACTTTACCTTCAAATGATGACACCCTGTCGTCAAGATCTGTAAAGACCTGTTGAACCACGTCCGCCCAATCGTGGGGCCGACTCTGTCGGTAAAGCTTGGCGCTGGGGTACCAAGGCGAATCCTCCCTGGCGATCAACCACCGCCAACATGCATCATGTCGATTCAGTATCCAAACCTCTTTACCCAATGCCCCCGCCAAATGAGCACAGGCGGTATCCACACTCAAGATCAAGTCAAGTTGCATCATGAGGGCGGCTGTATCGGAAAAATCATGCAACGATGGAGTCAAATCAATGAGCTGCGGCCCGCGCCAACCGGTTGCAATCAATGCCGCCAGTTCACTTTGTGCGGGATCCCCCACTTGCAAAGTAAAGAAATCCGCGTCCATTCTCCCCAGAGGCTCCAACACTTCAAGGGGGATGTTTCTTCGCGCATTGAGCCCCCAAGTCTGTGGCATCTGGGCTCTAAAGCCGCCCGACCAGACCAATCCAATGCGCATCTTGCGCTGAACTGGGTTTGCCTCACGTCCACCCAAGAGGTCTGAAATTTGCGATTGAAAATATTGAGCCTTGAGTGGGTCAGCATAGAGATAAGGAGTTTGAGCAGGGATGGTACTCAATTGTGTACCCAGCAGCCAGGGCAGGCTCATCATCGGGACCGAACAGACCACCTCTGGGCCAACCACGTGATCTGGCAAAACCAAGGCGTCTAGGCCTTTCAAGCCCGACAACAGCGAGTGCAGTGGCGCTGGTGCTTTGAGCCTCACCCTGCAGCCCAGACCGGCCAAGACGTTCACATAACGGCAAAACTGGATCACGTCCCCAAAACCCTGCTCAGACACCACTTCAATCAAGGGTTTCTTGTCAGGTTGATTTTGAGCATCTCTGGACAGTAGCGTGCACTCTTTGAAAGCGCGTGGGTTGAGTCTCGAGTCTTGAAACCCAGGTGTCTCACTGCCGTGCAAACGGTGGCGGGCTTCATACCCGAGCCAACCTGCGTCAAAATCTCCCTGCATGAGTTGCATCATGCTGAGATTGAACTGTGCGGGCGCATGATTGGGCACGTTTTGCAAAACGCGCAAGTAGTCTTCCACGGCCGAATCGATGCGCATGCATTCACTTTTGGCAAACCCTCGGTTGACCATGGCATCCCAATACTGGGGATTGAGCACTACGGCATGGTCAAAGCATTCAATGGCCCGCTCGAGTTGCCCCATGGATCTGAATGTCACGCCCAAGTTATTGAGGGCGAGCGCATTGCTTGGATCGAGCTCAATGGCCCGTTCAAGGCTCAGTTGGGCTTTTTGGAACTCTCTTTGTGTGTTGTAAGCCACGCCCAAATTGGTATGGGCCTGATAAAACGTCCCCTGCAAGGCAATGGCTTGCAGATAGGCAACAACGGCCTTCTCGTCTTGACCGGCTTGTTGGTAGGCCAAGCCCAAAACATAGTGGGCGTGGGCCTCCCTGGGCCTGATTTCAATGGCTTTTTGGGCCCAGGACACCG
>CAIPFK010000166.1 GCA_903864315.1 uncultured Burkholderiales bacterium
CTACAAGTGGCAAGCGATAATCCCCTCATGTCACTCATACAACTCCAACAAGCCCAACTCGCCTTTGGCCACGTCCCCCTCCTTGATCACGTTGACTTCGCTCTTGAGACCCAAGAACGCGTGGGCCTCATCGGTCGAAACGGCACGGGCAAATCCTCCATGCTAAAAATTTTAGCGGGGCTGGAAAAACCCGACGACGGTCAAATTCAAATGCAACAAGGGGTCCAATTGGCCTACGTTGCTCAAGAACCTGTTCTGAACCCCAATCACACCATTTTCGAGAGTGTGAGCCATGCATTGGCTGATATTCATCAACTCATTGAGCGATATTCCTCCGGAGAAGGGGACTTGGATCAACTCCAAAACGAAATCGAGCTCAGGGATGCTTGGAACTGGGAGCAACGGGTTGAACAAACACTTGAACGCTTGAAGCTCAACCCCCAGACCCTGGTGGCCAATTTATCCGGCGGTCAAGCCAAGCGCGTGGCGCTGGCCCAAGCGCTGGTCACCGCGCCTGATGTGCTCCTCTTGGACGAGCCCACTAACCACTTGGACATCGACAGCATTGTTTGGCTTGAAGATCTTTTGATCGCCTTCAAAGGCAGCATGGTCTGCATCACGCATGACCGCGCCTTTCTTGATCGGGTCTCGACCCGCATCATCGAACTCGACCGCGGTCGACTGCTCTCCTACCCCGGTAACTTTGCCCAGTATTTGGTCCTCAAAGAGTCTCAAATGGCGCAAGAAGCGGTGATCCAAGCCAAGTCCGACAAACTCTTGGCGGCCGAAGAGGTTTGGGTGCGCAAAGGGGTGGAAGCTCGCAGAACACGCAGTCAAAGTCGCATTGTGAGACTTGAACAGTTGCGAGCTCAACGACAAGCGCGCAAAGAGGTCGTGGGCCAAGTCAAGCTAGAAATTGACAAAGGCGCACCAAGCGGTAAATTGGTGGCCGAACTGGACCAAGTTTGTCTATCCTTTGAGTCCCCCAAGCCCAACATGCCCGATGTCAATATCGTGCAAAACTTCAGTGCCACGATTTTGCGAGGGGACAAAGTCGGGCTCATCGGACCCAACGGCGCGGGAAAAACCACCCTGCTCAAATTGATCCTCGGTGAGATTCAAGCCAACTCAGGGAAAGTTCGCCAAGGCTCCAACTTGACCATTGCCTACTATGACCAGCACCGGGAAAATCTCGATCTCAACGCCACACTCGAAGACTTTATCAGCCCCGGGAGCGAATGGATTGAGATTGGCAATCAGCGCAAGCACGTCAAGAGTTATTTGACCGATTTTTTGTTTTCCCCGGCAAGGGCCAACTCCCCCGTCAAAAGCCTCTCGGGGGGGGAGCGCAATCGCTTGCTGTTGGCGAGACTTTTTGCCAGACCTGCGAATGTTTTGGTGCTAGATGAACCGACCAATGATTTGGACATCGACACCTTGGAGTTGCTCGAAGAGTTGATTCAAAACTACAGTGGCACAGTCTTCATCGTGAGCCATGACCGAGCCTTCATTGATCAAGTTGTCACCAGCACGCTGGTGTATGAGGGTCCCGGTCGATGGAGAGAGTATGAAGGCGGTGTGCAAGATTGGCTGACCCAGTCCGAACGCGCCAAAACCTTGGCCAGTCAAGCGTCATCCTCGCTGGCCCCAGCCAACACACCAAACACACCCCATGCCTCCAACATCGGCAACACTGTGGCGAATTCGCCCCCCCCTGCGAGTGCCCCCAAAAAACCAAGCGTCAAGCTCTCCTACAAAGAACAACGCGAACTCGACAGCTTGCCGGGTTTGATGAGTGAATTGGAGGAGGAGCAGAAAAAACTCAACTTGGAACTCACAGACCCGGCGTTATTTGTCAAAGACGCTCAGGCTGCCACTGACAAGCTCAAGCGGGTGGATCAAATTGAAGCGCTGCTACTCCAACACCTGCAGAGGTGGGAAGATCTGTCGCAGCGCTAATGGTCTGCACTGGGGTCTGAGTCAAAAACCCCGATGGGGCCCGATCCAACGGTTGCAATCTCTTGATTCCACATGCTTTGGGTTCATTGCCGGCGCTAGGCGCCTGTATCGGTGCTGATCGTATTCAAGGGCAATTCAATCAACTCCAAGAGCAACTGCCTCAAACCCCCAGCCGCTTGGTGCAGCAGTTGTTCACCTTTATCTGCGCTGGCATTTCTTGCGTCCCCCATTGCACCTTGGGGGTTGTAGTCTTGCGCATGCCAGCCAAATTTGGCCGACTGGCCATTGCCCAACACCGCATAGTGTGAGGCCCGCTCTTTTGAGCGAGACACAAAATTTTGAAATTGCTCTGACTTCACAGTCAAGGGTGCAATGCTCAGCATCATGGACGTTTCAATGGCACCCGCATGCACCCCAATGCGATGCTCCTCATCGCTAAAGAGCGCTCGTACCGATGCTTGCATGGGCAATTGATACCAACTGCTGCTGAAGACAATCATCTGAGCGCGTTGCCTTAACTCTCTGGCCACGACGTCCATGAGGCCATGGTGACCTCCATGGGCATTGAAGAAGAGCAGTTTTTTAACGCCTGACCTGGCCACACATTCACCGAGTTCAATCCAATTGCGCATGACCAACTCTGGCGACCACGTGAGAGTGCCCTTGAAAGCCATGTGCTCCGTGCTCAGCCCCACGGTTTGGGTGGGCAGCACGAGCACCGGGTCGCTTTCAGACAATTGCCCCACCGCACGCCGCACAATGGTGTCCACGATCAACGCATCCACACTCAAGGGCAAATGCGGGCCATGCTGCTCAGTCGCTCCCAGAGGAATCACCGCCACGGTGCGACTCGCATCGAGTTGATCAAATTCGGGGCTGGTCCAATCAGACCAATATTTCGATGACAATTTTGGCTCCTCGTTCAATGCCCCACTGAAGTTCGGGGCTGGTGCTGCTGGTGGGGTGGCTAGGGATTTTGAGTGATGGGTTGGCTCAGACTGAGGGACGGAAATGCTCGCCCATTTGTGCATTTTTAGCATTGTCTTACAAGACTGACACAGGAATGAACAAATCTTTGGCAGGGCTTTCAATTGAGCACTTCCCCTAAAGCGCAGTCACTTTGCCCCATGATACAGTTGTCCATGGAAATCGTTTCAGTCTCGGTCCTGGGTGCATGAGGGCGTTCAACATTTGATCGCACTTGGCTCAGTGAATGCAACACGTTTTGCAGGCCTTCACTTCCCTATTTTTCAAAAAAGTCACCTTCATGTTCTCACCCCTCATCAACGACACCTTTCTCAAAGCCTGCAGGCGCGAAGCCACCGAGCACACCCCAGTTTGGCTCATGCGCCAAGCCGGTCGTTATTTGCCTGAATATTGCGCAACGCGCGCCCGTGCGGGCAGCTTCATGGGCCTGGCCACCAATGTCGACTACGCCACCGAGGTGACCTTGCAGCCCTTGGAGCGCTACCCTTTGGATGCCGCCATTTTGTTCAGCGACATCTTGACCGTGCCCGATGCCATGGGACTGGGTTTGAGTTTTGCTCAGGGCGAGGGTCCGCGCTTTGAGAAAACAGTGCGCGACGAGCAAAGCGTTGCAGCGCTTCATGTTCCAGATATGAACAAACTCAAGTATGTCTTTGATGCGGTGACTTCGATACGCCACGCGCTCAAAGGCCGCGTGCCATTGATTGGATTTTCTGGCAGTCCCTGGACCTTGGCGTGCTACATGGTCGAAGGTTCGGGCTCGGACGACTACCGGCGGGTCAAAGAGCTGCTCTACAGTCGCAGCGATTTGATGCACAGGCTGCTGACAGTCAATGCCGATGCGGTGGCGCTTTACTTGAACACACAAATCCTGGCCGGCGCACAAGCGGTGATGATCTTTGACAGCTGGGGTGGGGTTTTGGCCGATGGCGCCTTCCAAACCTTCAGCATGGCCTATACCCAACGGGTGTTGTCGCAACTCATCAAAACCCATGATGGCGTTGATATCCCCAGAATTGTCTTCACCAAAGGTGGGGGCTTGTGGCTCGATGAAATGAAAAACCTCGACTGTGGAGTGCTTGGCGTGGATTGGACGGTCAACCTCGGGCGCGCCAGACAGCAAGTGGGCGGCCCAGTTGGCGGCACTATTGGCGGCCCAGGCAAGGCGCTTCAAGGCAATTTGGACCCCAATGTGCTCTTTGCACCTCCCAACATCATTGAGCAAGAAGTGATCAAGGTGTTGGAGTCGTTTGGTGCGCCACACCAAGACACCCAAACCCGCGGCCCCACGCATATTTTTAACCTCGGGCACGGCATCAGCCAATACACACCCCCAGAACATGTGAGCGCCTTGGTCCAGGCCGTGCACCAACACTCCAAGGCCATGAGGGCCAGAAAATGAGAGCTTAAATATTCAAAACGCATCTTTTGAAGCGTAACATGAATGCTTTTTTTGCTAAAACATGATCTTGCTTGTAAGACTTATGCACAATTCAAGTGTTGCGGTGCAAGAACTGAAAATTTAAATGTAGCAACTGAGTAAATATTTTTAACACGTTGTTTTATAACGGTTTTTTATTTGCTCTTTTTTAAGGCAATCCACAAGCCAACCCCAATTCCAGTGCCTTTGGGGACTGTTTTTAGATCCTATCAACAAAGTTATCCACAGAAATTGTTGGTTATGGTGAAATTGTCTAAAAATCATAGACTTAGTGGCCTTATTCAAACTTGAGTTGAGAAATCCATCCTAACTGTCCTCTTGACATGCCACACATTGTTTCCGTCCTGGTTCCTACGCCCAAGCAAAGCCATCTGCCCGATGCGCTGAGTTATTGGGCGGAAACGGACTTGGCCGCTGGAACTTTGGTCAAGGTCCCCTTGGGGCCCAGGGTCGTGCTCGGTATTGTCTGGCCACATCCACAAGACACGTCGCCAACACAAAGGGTTGGCAAACGCACCATTGAGCTCAAATGGATTGTTGGGGTGCTTGAAGATTTTCCGCCCTTGAGCACGGGTTGGCTCGACTTGGTGTCCTTCAGTGCCCAGTACTACCAACGCTCACCAGGCGAGGTGGCGCTTTGGGGATTGCCTCCCCAACTTAAAAATCTAAGCCCTGCGCAAATTCATCTGCGTCTCAAGCGTTGGCAAAAGGTCGCCGACAAAACACAAAACGCGCAATCCGGCAAGCCTGGCAAAGCAAAGAACAGCCGCAGCGCCTTTGTTGCCTCCGAGCCCCCAGCGCTTGAAGCGACGCAAGCCATGCCAGTGTCCCTTGCGCGCACCTTGAGTCCCGAGCAGCTCAGCGCACTCTCGCTCATGGATGCCAATCCAGGTCCTTTTTTGCTCTTTGGGAGTACTGGTAGCGGCAAAACCGAAGTCTATTTGCAAGCAATCCAGACCTTGTTTGAGCGTGAGCCCAACGCACAAGCACTGATCATGGTGCCTGAGATCAACCTCACCCCGCAACTTGAAGCCCGTGTCAGAGAGCGCTTCACACCGCTGTGGGGTGAGCAAAGCATTGTTTGTTTGCACAGTGGCCTCACCCCAGCCCAAAGGCTCTCCAGTTGGTTGGCCGCTCACTTTGGTGTGGCCAAGTTGGTCTTGGGCACTCGAATGTCAATTTTTGCGTCGATTCCACGGCTCAAAATCATCATCGTCGATGAAGAGCACGATGTGAGCTACAAACAACAAGAAGGTGCGCGTTACTCGGCCCGTGATTTGGCGGTGTACCGTGGCCGCTTGGAAGGAGCAAGGGTGATTTTGGGCTCGGCCACACCGTCGCTAGAGAGTTGGCATCACGCCCAAGCCAGCCCAACGCCAGGGGTCAAACCACGCTATCAACTCGTGTCCATGCCAGCTCGAATTGGCAACGCAAGCTTGCCCCAAGTGCACCGCGTGGACATGAACCACCAGCCCCGTAAAACCATTTTTTCTAGCCATTTGCTGAGCGCCATTGCCACCCGACTCAAGTCCCGCGAGCAAGTGCTCATCGTCTTGAACCGCAGGGGCTATGCCCCGGTCTTGCAGTGCAACAGTTGTGGCTGGAAAACCCAATGCACCCAGTGCAGTGCTTATAAAGTGTTTCATAAACTCGACCGCACCCTCCGATGCCATCATTGTGGTCAAACCGAGCGCGTTCCCAAGGCCTGCCCTCTTTGTGCCGACCAAGACATTGGCATGCTCGGTGTGGGGACCCAGCAACTCGAAGAGCAGTTGCAAGAGGCACTCCAGGCCTTGGGGCTGGAGCTCGGGCGTGTGATTCAAATCGAGCGCATCGATGCCGACTCCACCCGCGCCAAAGGCAGCTTGCAAGCCCGCTTGGAGCGCATGCACTCGGGCGAAGTCGATGTGCTCATCGGCACCCAAATGATTGCCAAAGGGCATGACTTCAGGCGTGTGACCTTGGTGGCAGCCATAGATGTGGACTCGGCCTTGTTCTCCAATGACTTTCGAGCGTGTGAGCGTCTTTTTGCACTGCTCATGCAATCTGCTGGTCGCGCCGGTCGCGATGCCAATCTCGGACTTGAACGCCCCGCAGAGATGTGGCTTCAAACCCATCACCCCAAACACGCTCTTTTTGAAGCGCTCAAAGCACACGACTATGTGCAGTTTGCCAATGAGCAACTGAGCGAGAGGCAATTGGCCAACATGCCACCCTTTAGCGCACAAGCCCTCATCCGCGTTGAAGCCAGAGCGGGTCACGCGGCATTGGGATTTTTAAATGAGCTTCACGCCCGTGGAAGTGCCCTCTTGCAAGAGGCCGACCCCCTCAACCGCGACTTGGCATTTGAGGATATTTTTCTCTACAGTGCTGTTCCCATGCAGATGCAAAAATTGGCCAATATTGAGCGCTATCAACTGCTCATCGAATGCGCCTCGCGGGCCCATTTGCAACGATTTTTAAG
>CAIPFK010000167.1 GCA_903864315.1 uncultured Burkholderiales bacterium
AATGTGCTGCGGATCGATATTGAGCACTTCGCAAAGGGCTGCCGTGTTCAAGTGCGTACTGCTGCCCGTGCCCGATGTTCCGTATTTTAAAAAATGGTTATCTTTCGACATCTTCACCAAGTCAGCCAAAGAATTGATGGCACTCGCTTTGTTGACCAACACAAATTGTGGGCCTCGGTAGACAAGGGAAATTGGCGTTAAATCTGTGGACAAATCGTAGGGTAACTTGCGAGCGGTCGCGGCGTTGATTGCCATGGCATCGTTGCCCATGAGCAAGGTATAGCCGTCGGGTGCGGACTTGGCCACGAAATCAACACCGATGATGGTGCCAGCGCCGTCTTTGTTGATGATCACCACAGGTTGCGCCAAATCTTGTTGCAGCCGATCGGCCACGAGGCGACCAATGATGTCTGCTGCACCACCTGGGGCGAAGGGAACCACCAATTTGATGGGTTTAGAAGGATAGGTTTGAGCTTGCGCGACCAACGTGCTGGTCAACAATACCCATAGCGAAAATAACAGTGAAGTCCGCGCAACTTTCACGAAGGTTTTTTCTACTGCGCAGTCTATGCATTTCATGCTCATTCCTTTAGTTTTTTGCCATTTTGAAGACCGAGGGTGAAAACAATTCCTTCGAGTCCACGAGTCGTTGCGACAAGCCTTGCTCGAAATGGTAGTTCATGAAGGTATCGAGTACATGTCGATTGGGTTCATGGCCATAACTCCAATAGTCTTCGCCCATCAGGGCTTTTGCCTCCTGCATCTGCGCCAAAGCCCAAGGCAAGGTGGCGGCAAAATGACCGATTTGCCCCAACTCACTCAAAGCAATTTCCTTGGCGTCAATGAACGCTTTGAAGACGCTGGTCGCAAGCCATGGGTGTTCCTGCACCAAGGACGCCCTGATGCCCACCACATGCATGGTCGGAAACAATTGGGTCTTTTGATAATAGGCTTTTTCCACCTCCATGAAATTGGGGAAGAGGCGTTTGACGGCTGGGTTGCCCTGCAAAAAGCACGAGGGTGCTTTTGCAGAAAACACTGCGTCAATGTCTCCATTGGCCAAGGCATTGGACAAGGACAAATCCGCGGGCAAGGCACTGACTTGAATATCGTTGGGCAAGGAGATGGGAGAGCGCTCATCACGCCCTGGAACCTCAAGGCCACCGCGTCTCCAAAGCAACTCTCTAGGATGCACACCATATTCGTGCCAGAGAAGTCCTCGAATCCAAACATTGGCGGTGATTTGGTACTCTGGGATTCCAATGCGCTTGCCGCGCAAGTCGATGGGGCTGTCAATTGCGCGGTCAGCGCGAACATAAATACCCGAGTGCCTGAATGCTCGGGATAAAAAAGCCGGAACTGCCACGTACTTGGCGCTTCCCCTGGCCACATTGAGCGTGTGACTGCTCAAGGAGATTTCACATACATCGAACTCTTGGGCATTGAATGCACGATGAAATGTTTCCTCAGGGTCCAGTGCAATGGGCAGCAACTCACAGCCCTCCACCCCAACCCGCCCATCAAATAGAGCTCGGGTGCGATCGTATTGACAACAAGCCAAACTCAGGCTCAGTTTCTTGTTCATCACTCGGCCTTGATGTTGGATTGTTTGGCCGCCTGGGTGTATTTGATTTCATCGGAACGAATCAACTTCATCATGTCCACCGAGTTCATCAAAAAAGTCTCCAGGCCTGAGGTTTCAAGCTTGGTGTGGGTGTCGGGCATCAACGCGACCGTGCGAATGTCTTCTTCAATTTTCTTTTGAATAGCAACCGGCAAACCCATGGGGGCCATGAAGCCGTAATAGTTGTCCAGAGAGAAGTTTTTAAGCTCCGCAATCCCAGACTCACTGGCGGTGGGAACACCTGGGAGCGCTGGACTGGATTTACTGGATAAAAGGGCAATGGGGTGCAAACTGCCTTGCTTGATGAAAGACACCACGGCTGGAATGCTGGCTGCCACAATTGCCACCTGCCCCCCCAATGCATCACTGACGGCTGGCGTGCAGCCCTTGTAGGGAATATTGACGGCATCGAGTTTGAGTGAATTCATGTAGATCGCCATGGCGAAAAAATGCGGACTCGCCATATTGCACGCGGCATAAGAATATTTACCCGGCTCGGATTTGATCAACTTCGTGAGCTCTTGCAAATTGGTGGCTTTGATTTGGGAGTTCACAGCAATCAACATCGGCGCCGAGGTCACCAAACCCAATGGCGTGAAGTCCTTGGTGAAGTCAAAGGCGAGCTTGGGGATCAAGACTTGGTTGATGATGTGGGTGTTGGTTGCGAGCAAAAGGGTGTAGCCGTCGGCTGGGGACCTGAACACCGATTCTGCACCGATGGAGCCACCTGCGCCAGCCTTGTTGTCCACCACCACGCCCGTCTTCCAAAGCGTGGCGAGCTTCTCAGCAAAGATGCGTGCAGTCACGTCTGCAGCCCCACCTGGCGTGAAGGTCACCACCAATTTGACCGAACGATTGGGAAAGTCGCTTGGCTTGTCTTGTGCTTGAACATCGACCGCCCCTGATGCCAGGAATACCCCCAATGCGCACAGGGCACGAACAGCAGCAGGGTAATGCCCTTTGCTCAGCATCTTCAAAAACATAGGGAAACTCCAGTGATTGCGGTCAAAACGAATGAAAAGGAACTA
>CAIPFK010000168.1 GCA_903864315.1 uncultured Burkholderiales bacterium
GCTTGGGGTCAAATGCGCGCACCGAGTCAAAGGGGGGCTGAGGCATGCCGATCCTGTTATCTTAAGAATACTTTAGTATATAACCCAAGACAGCTTTGCTTGCCGCAAGGGCAGCAAGGGCCGAAGACCATCGAAACTGAGCGAGCATGGACTGCACCAGCCCCGTCTCAAGACGGGCATGGTGGCCAGGGAGCGCGTGAGGCGCGTTTCAAAGCGATAATACCGGCATGAATCCATTGCTCAAAGACCTTCAACCCTACCCTTTTGAGAGGCTCAGGCTGCTCTTTGAGGGCGTGACCCCCAACCCCAACTTCAGGGCCATCAGCTTGGGGATTGGCGAGCCCAAGCACCCCACTCCCGAGTGGCTCAAGGAGCAACTGCTCGCGGGCTTTGGCGCTTTGGCCAGCTACCCCCCCACGGCGGGAGATTTGGCCCTGCGGCAAGCGTGCGCTACTTGGCTGCACAATCGTTATCACCTCGAGCTCAACCCCAAGCGCCAAATACTGCCCATCAACGGCTCGCGTGAAGCGCTCTTCTCCATTGCCCAAACGGTGGTGGACCCTCAGCACAGCAGGTCCGAGGAGCACAAGCCAATTGTGGTTTGTCCCAACCCCTTTTACCAAATCTACGAAGGCGCAGCCATTTTGGCAGGTGCCAAGCCGTATTACGTGGCGTCCTTGCCAGAACAAAACTTTGCCATGGACTGGGACAGTGTCCCCCAAGCGGTTTGGGCTCGCACACAACTGCTCTATGTCTGCTCACCCGGCAACCCCACGGGTGCGGTGGTGCCCTTGAAAGAATGGGCCCAACTTTTTGAGCTCTCGGACCGCTTTGGCTTTGTCATCGCTTCCGATGAGTGCTACAGCGAGATTTACTTTCGACCACAACCTCCCTTGGGTTCCCTGGAGGCCGCCCATCAACTCGGTCGCACAGACTTTAAAAATCTCTTGGCCTTCACCAGTTTGTCCAAAAGAAGCAATATGCCAGGCCTGCGCAGTGGCTTTGTGGCCGGAGACGAGCGGCTCATCGAGTCCTTTTTACTTTACCGCACCTACCACGGCTCGGCCATGAGTGGCATGGTGCAACACGCGAGCATCGCGACTTGGCTCGATGAGGCCCATGTGGTGGATAATCGGAGCTGGTACCAAGACAAGTTTGCCCAAGTCACCCCAATGCTCCAAGACGCATTGGAAGTGGCACTGCCAGACGCTGGTTTTTACTTGTGGGCCAAAGTGCCTGGGGACGACGATGAGCGGTTTGCCCGAGAGTTGCTTGCCCAATACAATGTGACGGTGTTGCCTGGCTCCTATTTGGCGCGATCGGTCTCAGGGGTGAACCCCGGACGGGGCCGAATCCGAATGGCCTTGGTGGCACAAACCCAAGAGTGCGTTGAAGCGGCTCAGCGCATTGTGCAGTTCACCAAAGGCTATCAAGCCTGAGTGAGCCCACTGGGGAGCTCGGAGTTTTCGTGCGAGAAAGTTTTTTTCTCGGTTTGTCTTTTTAATTTTTCATTTTTCTCACCATGACCTCATCACTTGAAGCCACCATCAACCAAGCCTGGGAACAACGCAGCGAGCTCAGCCCCTCCAAATCGCCCCCAGAAATTCTTCAAGCCGTTGAGCATGTATTGGCCGAATTGAATGCTGGTCGTCTTCGCGTGGCAACTCGCCAAGGTGTTGGACTGTGGACCACGCATGAGTGGATCAAAAAAGCCGTGTTGCTGAGCTTTCGTCTCAAAGACAATGAGCTGATCCATGCTGGACAACTGGGGTTTTACGACAAAGTTCAAACCAAGTTTTCCAAACTGAATGCCGAGCAAATGGCCCAAAGTGGAGTGCGGGTTGTACCCCCAGCGGTGGCCCGCCATGGTGCCTTCATTGGCAAAGGTGCGATTTTGATGCCCAGCTATGTCAACATCGGCGCCTATGTGGACTCGGGCACCATGGTCGACACGTGGGCCACGGTGGGATCGTGCGCACAGGTGGGTAAAAATGTTCACCTCTCGGGTGGCGTGGGTCTTGGCGGAGTGCTCGAGCCCTTGCAAGCCAACCCCACCATCATTGAGGACAACTGCTTCATCGGTGCGAGGTCCGAGATTGTCGAGGGCGTGATCGTTGAAGAAAACTCAGTGATCTCTATGGGCGTCTACATTGGACAAAGCACCAAAATTTATGACCGTGCCACCAAAACCGTGAGCTATGGCCGAATTCCCGCTGGATCCGTGGTGGTCTCTGGCAGCTTGCCCAGCGCCGATGCCAGCCACAGCCTATACTGCGCCGTGATTGTCAAACGCGTGGACGCACAAACTCGCGCCAAAACCAGCTTGAATGAGCTCTTGAGAGACTGAGCCCCCAACCCTGGCCACGGTCGACTGAAACACGGACCCCTTTGCATGGGATGGATCAAAGGCCCTCAACCTTGGCCCCAAGCTCCAGCGCCTTGGACCACGGGGCTCAAGGCACAATGCCTGGTGCACCAAAGGCACCAGGTGTGCTCACTCACCCTGCGCTGATCGCACCCCCACTCACCCTCTCCCTCACTTAGCCCCCACAACTGCTCATGAGCACCACACTTGAACTCACCGAACTCTTGATCTCCAAGGCCTCCATCACGCCCAAGGACGAACAATGCCAAAGCGTCATTGCCAAGCGCCTTGAGTCTCTTGGGTTTGTCTGTGATCACTTGCCAAGCGCACCAGAGGGTGCGCGCGAACTCGAGGTGCAAAACCTCTGGGCGATGAAAGCAAGCACAACCCACCAAGGGCCCCAGGATAGAGCCGCTCCAGTGCTCGTGTTCGCAGGCCACACCGATGTGGTGCCCACCGGCCCGATGAAGAGTTGGTCAAGCGACCCCTTCGCACCGTCCAAGCGGGAAGGCAAACTGTATGGCCGAGGTGCTAGCGATATGAAGTCCTCTTTGGCTGCCATGGTGGTTGCTTGCGAGGAGTTTTATGCCAAAGAGGCGAATCCAGCGTTCAGCGTGGCTTTCTTACTCACCAGCGATGAAGAGGGGCCGGCCACCAATGGCACGGTGGCCGTGTGCAACTGGCTCACTGAGAAAAAACAACGCCTTGACTGGTGCATCGTGGGAGAACCCACCTCGGTGAATGTGTGCGGTGACATGATCAAAAATGGTCGCCGTGGCACCTTGAGTGGCAAGCTCGTGGTCAAAGGCGTTCAAGGCCACATTGCCTATCCCCATTTGGCCAAAAACCCCATTCACTTGGTGGCCCCTGCCTTGGCCGAATTGGTGTCCATCGAGTGGGACCGGGGCAATGCATTCTTTCAGCCCACAAGTTGGCAAATCAGCAATATCCACGCGGGGACTGGAGCGAGCAATGTGATTGCGGGTGAATGCGTGATCGATTTCAACTTCCGCTTTTGCACCGAGTCCACTGTGCAAAGCCTGCAGCAGCGACTCCAATCGGTGCTGGACCACCACGCACTTGAGTACGCATTGCAATGGACTCTGGGAGGCCAGCCCTTCATCACGCCACCGGGCCCTTTGGTCGAAGTGGTGCAAGCGTCGATTGAATCCGTTATCCATCAGCGCGCAGAACTCTCCACCACCGGTGGCACCAGTGACGGGCGCTTCATCGCCACCATTTGCCCTGAGGTCATTGAACTGGGGCCTCCCAACGCGAGCATTCACAAAGTCGATGAACACATTGAGATCGCCGACATCGATCGACTCAAAAACATTTACCTGGGTGTGTTGGAGCGTTTGAATGTGCTGGCCAACGCGCACCCCGCCCCAACGGCCAACTGAGCTGCCCATGAAACTCTTGTCCCAGGTAGAAGCCGTCGATCACGCACTTGTCAAGGCTGGCGTTCACACGGGGCAAGGCACCACCAACACCTGGGATGAGGCGGCGTGGCTGGTGCTGTGGGCTCTGGGCTGGCCCCTGGAGACAGCGCTTGAAGTGAACGCCGATGAACCCCACGCGCTGGCCAACCTGGTGCTGAGCCCAACGCAATTGGCAGCCATTGAGTCGGCAAGAGACCAACGCATCGCCAAGCGAGTGCCCATGGCCTACATCGCCAAAGAGGCCTGGCTGCAAGGGCTCTCCTTTTACGTGGACGAGCGCGTCATCATCCCCAGAAGCCTCATTGCCGAAGTGTTGGTCTCGGGCAGTCTCTTGCCGTGGATGGCAACTCCTCCCAAGCGCATCTTGGACCTGTGCACAGGCAACGGCAGCTTAGGCATTTTGAGTGCCGTTCAGTGGCCTGAGTCCTTTGTGGTTGGCAGCGATGTGAGTGAACCGGCCCTTGAAGTTGCCCGCATCAACGCACTCCGTCATGGGCTTCAGGCGCGCATGCAGTGGCAACTCTGCGATGGACTGGAGGCCTTTTCCACTCTGAAAGAACACGAGCGCTTTGACCTCGTGCTGTGCAACCCACCTTATGTGCCGCACACCATCATGCAAGCCTTGCCTGCCGAATTCAAAGCCGAGCCGAGTTTGGCCCTGGCGGGTGGCCCAGACGGCATGGATTTCATCCAGACCGTGTTGCCAAGCCTGCATCCACTCTTGAACGAGCATGGGATCTTGGTGCTGGAGATTGGCCACGAAATTGACGCCTTCGGCAAGCGCTTTCCAGGACTGTCTTTTGTGAGCTTGTCCACTGAAGAGACCGACGAGCAAGTGCTACTGCTGTTGGCCAGCGAGCTCAAAACCCATTTTTCCTGACCCTACCCAAGCCCCACCTCCACCTCCAACCCACCCCACAGCCAGCCTCAAAACATGTTGAGGCTCGTCACTTTCTCACTTTATTGAACGAGCGCCCTCTCCCCTTGCCCCATGATCACTTTTAGAAACATCGAACTCAGACGCGGCTCACGCACCTTGCTCTCAGGGGTGAACTTGGTGATCAACCCAGGTGAAAAAATCGGTCTTGTGGGACGCAACGGCGCTGGCAAATCGACCTTCTTTGCACTCCTCACTGGTGACCTTCAAGAAGAAAAAGGCGAGGTCGAGATTCCCGAGCACTGGCGGCTCGCTCAAGTCGAGCAACACATGCCAGAAACCGCGCTCTCGGCAAGCCAATATGTTTTGGAGTCCGATGCGGCACTCCAAGAGGCCTCACTCGCCCTCAGTGCCGCGGAAGCGAGCAACGACGGCATGGCCATCGCCGAGGCCCATCTGGCCTTGGCCGACGCGGGGGTCCACGACGCGCTCTCGCGCGCACAGTCCTTGATTTTGGGATTGGGTTTCAAGCCCCATGAGCTTGACTTGCCGGTCAATAGTTTCTCGGGCGGCTGGCGCATGCGACTGCAACTGGCCCGCGCCTTGATGTGCCCTTCGGACTTGATGCTGCTCGATGAGCCCACCAACCACTTGGACTTGGACGCCTTGGTGTGGCTTGAGAGTTGGCTGCAGCGCTACAACGGCACCTTGGTCATCATCAGCCACGACCGGGAGTTCTTGGACGCGGTGACCAAAGTCACCTTGCACATCGATCACGGACAAATCAACCGCTACGGCGCCAACTACTCGGGCTTTGAGACACTGAGAACCCAAGAGCTGATTTTGCAGCAAGCCGCCTTTGTAAAGCAACAAGACCGCATCAACCATTTGCAGCACTTCATCGATCGCTTCAAAGCCAAGGCGAGCAAAGCCAAGCAAGCCCAAAGTCGCGTGAAGGCACTCGAGCGCATGGAGAAAATGTCGCCCATGCTCAATGAGGCCGATTTCACTTTCGAATTCAAAGAGCCCTTGCAGTTGCCCAACCCCATGATTGCCATTCAAGACGGCAGTTTTGGGTACAACAATGACAGCGAGTCGACGGTGATTTTGAGCGGTGTGGGCCGCTCGGTCCTCAGTGGTCAGCGCATTGGGATTTTGGGCGCAAACGGACAAGGCAAGTCGACCTTCATCAAAACCCTCTCTCAAAGCATCCCACTCGTGAGTGGCGAGATGGTGCAAGGCAAGGGTCTTAATATTGGTTACTTTGCGCAGCAAGAGCTCGATGTCTTGCGCCCAGAGCAGTCCCCCTTGGAGCACATGCAAGACCTGGCCCGCCGTGGTGTGGGCAGCTCCAAGGAGCAAGAAATTCGCAATTTTCTGGGCACCTTTCGCTTTGCCGACGCGATGGTTCACCAAGCCGTGGGCACTTTATCAGGAGGCGAGAAAGCTCGCTTGGTGCTGGCCATGATTGTCTGGCAGCGCCCCAATTTGCTGCTCTTGGACGAGCCCACCAACCACTTGGACTTGATGACCAGAGAGGCCTTGGCCATGGCACTCAATGACTTTGATGGCACCGTGATGCTGGTGAGCCACGACCGCTCACTGCTCAGATCCGTGTGCGAGGAGTTTTGGTTGGTCTCACGCTCAGGCATTGCCGACTTCAAGGGTGACCTAGACGAGTACCAGCGCTATTTGATCGAACAGTCCAAAGCACTCAAAGACGAGCAGTCGGGGAAAAAAGCCAACAAAGCCCATAAAAACAACCCATCGGCAGATGGCACCAAGAGTACTTCCGGCACCAACAGCAACAACAGCACCAAGAGCTCAGCGACTGAAAGCAGTGAAAGCGGCGGCGGCCACATGAGCCGCCAAGACAAAAAGCTCGACAGCCAAAAACGCTCCCAACTCCAACGCGAGCGCCAAGCCTCACTCCAACCTCTGAAAAAAGAGTTGCAAGAGACTGAATCCAAACTCCAATCTGTGCAGACCGAGCTCTTGGCCTTGGAAGCGTCCTTGATGCAAGACTTGAGTCCACAAGCGCGCGCACAAAATGGCAAAGCCTTCAAGTCCTTGCAAGAAGAGGCCAGCGCATTGGAGGAAAAGTGGTTGCAATTGGGCCAGCGCATCGAGCAATTCAACGCTTTGCCAACGGCTTGAAGTGAACCGGGGAGGAATGGTTGTTTTTTTGGGCCGCGAACCCATTGCGACCTGGCGACTCGCTGGCGCGGCAAGCGCTAGCGAATTGAATGGGCTCTGGCCAAGCCAGACATGGACAGCCGTTTTTCAGCCCCTCACCCAATCACCAGGCCAATTTTGCCTTGCATTCAAGTCTAAAATCTGCATTTTTATGCATGGGTTATACATGATTGAGCCACCAAGCCAAGCGTTGAACCAAGACATTGACATGGCGCATGTGAAGTTCACCCTGCGCATCCACCCCCCAAGGCTGGGAGTCGTCTTGGACCTTTGTGCCGCACTGCCGCCAACGATCAAGCGACCCGCGCTCACCCATGTCCGCGAAAATGCTTGACCCATGAGCCAAGCCTTCGCCAGCGACCCCGTTAGAACTCTGTGCCGAGTGAGCCTTTGCGCCTTGGCCATTTCGGTGAGCCTTGGGGTGGCCTTGGTCTCTTTGTCCAAGGCGCTGTTGGTGTTGGCGTTTGTCGCGTTGCTCGTTCAAGGCGCCATGAACGCAGCCGTCAACAAGCCTTACAACCCCAGCTCGCTGTTGGACCTCGAAGGCGCAAGTCGTAAGCGCCTGCACTTCAAGACAGAGTGGGTGATCTATGCAGCCGTGGGTTGGATCACACTCACTTTGCTGTGGAGCGATGCACCCTTTGACGTTTGGGTCACAGCATTCATGAGACACGCACGTTTGTTGGTCCTGCCCATTGCGCTTTACTGCATGAACGATCGAGACGATGTGATGGCGGTTTTGCGGGCGTTGGTGATCACGCAACTGACCATTGTGCTGATGTCGTGCTTGCTCTGGTTGGGCATTCCTGTGCCCATGCACAATCCCGTCTACCCCACGAACTTTGGGCTCGTGATCAACGGTCACTTGGAGCAGCCCATCATGAGCACCTTGATGCTCGTGGTGCTATGGCATTTCAAAGACAGCCTCTTTCCTCGCGTCAAACCTGTTTGGATCTACTTGGCTTGCACGTTAACGGTGGCCAATGTGCTGTTTGTGATGACCGGTCGCACCGGCTTTATCGCCATGATCTTGGCAATGACCTTGATACTGGTCAAACACAGCCCGGGCAACTTCAAACTCAAAATTGCTTGGGTGCTCATCACCCCCGTGTTGTTGAGCGTCACTCTGGGGCTGGTCTCACCGCGCTTTTCAGCGCGGATCACCGATGCAGTGCACGATGTAGAACTTTACGCACAAGGCAACGATGCCACCTCACAGGGCTACCGACTTGATTACTGGCACCAATCGATCAAGTCCATTGCCCAGGCCCCTGTCTTGGGGCATGGAATGGGGAGTTGGAGAGAAGAGTACATTCGTTTGGGCGGCAATGAACCCAATCCACCAAGCAACCCACACGAGCAGTTTTTGCTCTGGTGGGTTGAGGCGGGCCTGATCGGATTCATTTTCATGCTGCTCACGTTTTGGGCACTGTGGCGTGACGCACGACTTTTGAAGGAACCCGCACAAAGTGCCATGCAGGCCACTTGGGCCATCACACTCATGGTGAGCCTGTTCAATTGCCCGTTTTACGGAGCGGGGATGGGAGAATTTTTCCTGCTCATCTTCGCTTGTCTCTTGGCGCTTGGAAAAATCACTGTCTTGACCTGCGCTCAAGAGAAAAATTCGCCACTTCAATCGTTGCACACGCCACAGGCTTTCTTGCCACCCACGGCAGCCGACTTGTCGTGGATAGAGCGCTTGGGCCTCATGGTGGTGACCCAACCCTTGTCACACCCCGTCCCAGGCAATGAGCACAATTACCAACAAAGCGAAGGACTCAGAAAACTTGGCCACCGGCAGTTGCGCAAGCTCGTTTACTTACAACTGCACTCACAGCGTCATCTCCTGAGAGTGCGTGCCGATCCACTTTGGCGCAAGGGACTTTGGATCTACGAAAGAACAGCACAAATTGGGGATTGTTTGATGGACTTGGCGCCCAGGAGCCTCTTCAAAGAACACGGCTTGGAAGTGGATCTCCTCACCTTGCCTCACTTGGCGCCACTGTTTGCATTCGATCCTTGCTTTGGTGCCGTGTTGACCGACGCCAAGTTGGCCCAACTCAAACCATATGATTTTGTCATCGTGCAAAGTGTGCATCACCGCGCCTTGATCAAGAAAATCAACTATTTCCATGACTTGCCCTGGCTTTGCATTCAGGGGTTTTACGACGTACCAGACTTCTCTCGCATGAGATGGAGCACGCAGCGCTTGATAGATTGCTTTGGCTGGAAGCGCGGTGTGGGCATGTTGAGTGGTGAGCCTGGATTTGAAGCACACGCCAGGCAAAAACTTTGGCTACCACAACACAAACTCCAGCCTCCCTTGGAGCCTGCACACGCGCTCAAACTGGTGTTGGTCTTGGGTGGTGTGGACCCAGTGAGAACCTACCACCGCTGGCCCGAGTTGCTGATATTGCTCTCAGAGTTGGGCTACAGCACTTGCCTGTTGATTGGCAAAGGCGACGTGGCACATCAAAGTGCAAAGGATATTGAAGCGCAGATGCACGGCTTGCTTGACGTGAACAACCAAATTAATCGCACTTCCATCATGGAGTGCGCACAAATTTTGTCTCGCACCTCACTGCTGATCACCGCTGACGGGGGCATGATGCACCTGGCCATCTCAAGCGGTACTCGCCACATCATTTCATTGTTCACCCAGGGCATTGCCCCAGAGTACAGATTGCCCCAAGACTTGATCGGTCAAGCCTTGCAAAGTGTGGGACAAGACCTGAACCTCATCACCCCTCAAGAGATTGCGCAAAAAATCCTCGCCTTGGGCCTCCCCAATGCCGCAAGCCCAAGCGTCAATCACGCACCACTATAGATGGCTGGTTTGGGCGTTTGGTTTGGGGTCTGATGACGATGGCAATTCCCACTCAGTAGTTACTCTGTCGAAAACCA
>CAIPFK010000169.1 GCA_903864315.1 uncultured Burkholderiales bacterium
ACAATTTGCCACCGGGGACATGATTTTTGATGCAGCCGACTATATCGTGGCAGCAGCACGATACATAAGCTTTCAACCGGGTGATGTGATTTGGCTGGGCTCTGATGGAAATGTTGAAATGGCACCCGGTGATACCATTGAGATAAGCATAGAGGGTATTGGGACCTTGTCAAATAAAGTGGTTGAGGAAGTGTTAACTTGAGACACCCGGCACTCTTTCAGTGTTGGCCATTGCAGTTTTCGTGTCCACATGAACTGATAGGGTAAAGATTGGCTGATTTTAATTTGTTTCGGTAATGAAGCATTTTGGCGCTCATTTCCAAAGAATCAGGTGCTCCTTTTATTCCTTTAAATTCACGGTATAAGCAATGGACATTCACCACCACTCTTTCGGGGTCGAGCCAATGGCGATACTCATCAAAACACATATCACTCACAGCTTCATCTTCAGTCATTTGCGCATCAAATCTTTTTCGCGTATTCAGGGTTAAATATTCTAAATAGTGTTTCGTCGCTCTAACAGCATCCAGATCACATATTGGTCCATGTCCAGGGACAACAATCTCAGCACCCCAAGAAATCATTTGATCACACGCTTTGATCCAATTAGAAACAGGACCATCCCATACGATTGGATGGGCATTAGAGAAAATAATATCCCCCGTATAGACCACTTTTTCCTTTGGAAGCCAGGCCAATGTGTCCCCGCCAGTGTGAGCAGGGCCAACATTGTGCAACTCCACTGTTTTGCGACCTACATGAATGGTTAGCATTTTTTCAAACACTTCATTTGGCAATACTAAGTCTATGTTTTCCAGATCAAATTTACCGCTGAGATTCTCATTAATGAACACGCCAGCATCGCCAAGTTCTCTCCAGTCGCGCAATTGCTTTGCTCGATTACTTGGCGGGCGTTTTGCCATTTCCTCAGCGCAGGTTCGGCTCGAAATTATTCGAGGAGCATGAACCAGTTGATTGCCGAAATAGTGATCCCCATTTGAGTGGGTGTTGACTAGGGTGCCAATATTGTTTGCTGAAGGAATCACTTTTCTGTAGCCATCAAGCATTTCTTGAGTTTTTGGCAGGTCATAGAGGGTGTCAACTAACAAGGATTCATTTGAATCGGTGATCAGACCAGAATTACGGAACCCCCATGTTCCATCAGGTTGAATCCAAGCATAACAATCGGCGCCAAGGTCATATAGACCTTTATTGAATCCCCATGATTTCATGTTGAATCTTTCAAGTAGTATTTTTACAATAAAGAAAGTATTGTATTTAATTTTAAAATAGCAAAGTGCATCAAGTTGCTACGACTTGAACTGTTTCGCTAACACCGTCAATCCGATCAAGTCTCAATGCAATTGGATGATCTGATTGTGCTTCACAATGAGGCGTGTATTTGAAAAAGGTAGAGCTCAGGGTTAACCCGGGACATTGACGATTTCAATAGAAACTTATCAAACACATGATGTACTTTTATCGAGTGTTTTAGCTCTCTCGATGCGCCCGTGGGCATACTTTATCTGAGCACATGAACTAGGCAGTAGTACTGATTGACTTACTCAACTGCAGAATTACAGTCATTGTTTTTGACACTTGGAGTGAGCAGATGTTGTTGTCCATGAAGTGGATTGTTGTAGTTCTTTTCATTTTTCCAAGTCTTGTCTTGTCGCAAGCTCTCTTTCCGAGCAAGCCCATCAGATTGGTGACGCCTTTTGAAGCCGGAGGCACGGTTGATGTGATTGGCCGCTCTGTTGTGAATGTAATCAACAAGCGTGGCGTGCTCAATATTTTTGTAGACAACAAACCAGGTGCAAATGCCATGATTGGCTCCGTTGCAGTCGCCAAGGCTCAGCCCGACGGTTACACCATCTTGAACGTATCACCATCCATCATTATCAACACACTTGTCTCGAAGACGGTCCCTTACGACACGCTAAAAGACTTTAGCCCGATTGGTGTTTTAGGAATTGGCAGTGGCTATTTGTTGGTGGTGCGAAAAGACTTGGCCGTGAATTCTGTCCAAGAATTGATTGCCATGTCCAAAGCTGCATCGCACCCTTTGACCTATGGCACCCCTGGTGTAGGCAACGCACTTCATTTGGCCACTGAAAATTTTGCCGCTAAAGCAGGTGTTCAGTTGCTCCACATCCCCTTTAAAGGCAGTGCGGGCGCACTCAATGCCATTGTGGCGAGTCAAGTCGACGTCATGGTTTTGTCGCCTGCAACAGTGCTGCCATACAAAGACAACGGTCAGGTTAAAGTACTTGCGTTTACCGGTTCATCCAGGGGCAAAGATTTCTCCAGTACGCCAGTCATGAAAGAGGCAGGGCTTGAAGACTGTGTGATCAAAGGCACTTGGGTAGGATGGTTTGCACCCAAGGGAACACCCAGCGACATCATCAGCAAGTTATCAGCGGAGATCAAAATAGCACTCAAAGATCCACAGCTCAAAGATTCCTTGAATGAGGGTGGATTTGATGCGGATGGACGCAGTCCTGCAGAGTTCACAAATTTTATTAAAAATGAGCAGGACCGATATGCAGAGATTGTTAAACGTCTTGATCTCCAAATCAATTAATTTTTTTATTTTTAAA
>CAIPFK010000170.1 GCA_903864315.1 uncultured Burkholderiales bacterium
CCGACTCACATCGGCAGCACCATCGGAGCAAGACATGACGGCCTGGTCACACTCGGCCAGTCGGTTCAAGGCCAAGGTCGTGGGTTTGACAAACTTCACCCGTCCATCTTGCAAACTGGGTTCAGTTTCAAGCAGTTTTTTAGAGATCAACTGCGTCATGACATTGTGCAGTGTGGCCTGGGAGGCAATTTGGCTGAGCAAGATCAAATCCAATACACGAAACTGTTCTTGTTCCAAGTGTTTTTTAACCACAATGTCCAAAACCATCACTTCTTTGTCAGCGACCTTGTAGCGGTGATTGATGTCTTTTATCGAGTCGCAAAGCGATAAATACGCGGAAAACTTGAGCATTTATCCATGCTAAAAGATTTTCAAGTTTATACCTACACATTTAGAATCTAATTTTTAACACGAATAGCTATAAGGACTTCATTTATTGGAGGGTTTGCCGCTTTGTTGATAAAAATCAATGCATTTCATTGTTCTGGTTTTTACCCGCTCAAGGCACGCGCGTCCACACTTGGTTGCGCCAAAACACCCCCCAATGTCCGCGCACTTGCAAAGACCGCCCGCCGTGCACCAGAGTCAAACTCAAGCGGTATTCTTGACCATTTTCAGGGTCCAAAATAAAGGCTTTTTGCCAACGGTGATTTTGTACATCCCACTCCCCGGTGCGAATGATCTCCAGGCCCAAGAGGGTTTGGCGATGACGATCATCCGAACACAACTCACAGCGTTCGCCTGGCTTGGCGCGCGGGTCGAGTATGGTCTCGATGCGTCCACTCAAATGGCCTGCTTCAATGCTCAGTCTCACCATGGCCATGGGCTCTTGGGTCTCATCGTGATGGGTGATCCATAGTCCCAAGAGCGCAACATCGGGAGCGCTCACGTCTCGCCCCTTGCTCTGCACATTGCCCTGCACATGATTCGGCCTCATGGGCTGACTCTCTTGCACTGGCGTTGCCTCGACGCCGAACACTTGAGATCCCCCATGGCTCACGCCCAATGGGCAAGCCATCAAGATCGTCAACATCACGGCCATTGGCCTTCTTTCTCCCATCTTCCTCATGTCAAACTCCACGCTGCCTTTTTCTTGAACGGGCATCACACCGTTAAAATGATGCCCACCTTACTCACCAGGACCCTCCCCCATGAAACTCACCCGCATCATAGCCATTCGCCACGGTGAGACGAATTGGAACGTGATCACCCGCATCCAAGGCCACCTGGACATCGAGCTCAATGACAAGGGCCGTTGGCAAGCCGAGCAGCTTGCTGCCGCCTTGAGCCACGAGCCCATCGATGCGGTGTATTGCAGCGACTTGTCCAGAGCCCATGACACCGCCAAAGCGCTGGCCACCCCTTTGGGGCTTACCCCGAGCGTGGTCCCCGAGCTCAGAGAGCGCCATTTTGGTGACTTTGAGGGCTTGACGTGGCAGGAGTTGGAAGACAAATTCCCCATTGAATGCAAAGCTTGGAAGTCTCGCGACCCCCATTGGCTGCCGCCCAAAGGAGAAAGCCTGATCCAATTGCGCGCTCGCATTGAGGCCAGCATCGCAGAGCTCGCCTCGCGCCACACCGATCAACAAATCGTGGTGGTCACCCACGGTGGGGTGCTCGATGTGCTCTACCGCATCGCGACCCATCAATTTGACACCAGCCCCAGAACTTGGGCTTTGGGCAACACCTACATCAATCGACTCATGTGGTCGAGCGAGGGCTTGCACTTGGTGGGCTGGGGCGACCACAGCCATTTGGAGTTACCAAGCACCCCCTCGGATTCACCACACCTTGGGTGAACATTCAGACTTGATCGCGCAACATTCACGCCATGGGAGGTTTGCCTGGCATGGGCGGCGTCAAACCCAAATGCACATAAGCCGCCGCCGTGGCCACCCGGCCTCGTGGGGTTCGCTGTAAAAACCCTTGCTGCAACAAATAGGGCTCAATCACATCTTCAATGGTGTCGCGCTCCTCGCCGATGCTGGCCGCCATGTTGTCCAGTCCCACAGGCCCCCCATCGAAGCGGTGGATCATGGTTTCTAAAAATTTGCGATCCATCAAATCAAACCCCAACTGGTCCACATCAAGCATCTTGAGCGCCAAATTGGCCATCTCCAGTGTGATCACCCCATCGCCTTTGATCTGCGCGTAGTCACGCACCCGTCGCAAGAGTCGGTTGGCAATGCGGGGCGTGCCTCTGGAGCGCTTGGCCAACTCCAATCCCGCTGGCTCGAGCATGCCCACCCCCATGAGAGACGATGACCGCATCACAATGCGCTGGAGCTCCTCGGGGGTGTAGAACTCAAGGCGCGAAACGATCCCAAACCGGTCCCGCAGCGGGTTGGTGAGCATGCCCGCACGGGTGGTGGCCCCCACCAAGGTGAAGGGCTGCAAATCGAGCTTGATGCTCCTGGCCGCAGGTCCCTCGCCGATCATGATGTCGATCTTGAAATCTTCCAGCGCAGGATACAAAATCTCCTCCACCACGGGCGAGAGTCGATGGATTTCATCGATGAAGAGCACATCTCGGCTCTCTAAACTGGTGAGCAAGGCAGCCAGGTCTTTGGGTTTTTCTAAAACGGGGCCACTGGTTTGGCGCAAATTGACGCCGAGCTCGTGGGCAATGATTTGACTGAGCGTGGTTTTGCCAAGGCCGGGCGGGCCAAAGAGGAGCACGTGATCCATGGCCTCGCTTCGGGCACGGGCGGCTTGGATAAAAATCTCCAACTGCTCGCGCACCTTCAGTTGCCCCACATAGTCGGCCAATTTTTTGGGCCGAAGTGCTCGCTCCAACGCCTCCTCAGGCGCGGATTTTGACTCGGCATCAAAGATCCGAGCCCCCTCACGGCCAGCGTCCTTCTCGCGATGCGAGGGGGTGGGCAAAGCACTCAAGTCATCGATTTGTACGCTCATGAATCACGCTCTTCTTTGTAAACATCCCAAGCTCTCTCACAATTCACCTCGGCCCAACACCTCTTGGCTCACGCCGACAAGGCCTTCAAGGCCCATTTGATGCCCTCGCTCACACTGAGTCCTGGGGGCAGGTTGCGAAGCGCTTGGCGCGCCTCGCGCTCGTTGTAGCCAAGCGCCATCAAGGCTTGTTCAACATCGCTTGCACTTTGTTCGGCACTGGGGGCTTGTCCGGAGCTTCTAAGTCCTGAGAGACCTTCAAGCATTTTGCCCTTCAACTCCAAGAGCAATCGCTCGGCGGTTTTTTTACCAATGCCAGGAATCTTCACCAGCATGCCCGCATCTTGCTGGGCCACCGCTTGGCTCAAGTCCTCCACGCTCATGCCGCTCAACACCCCCAATGCGGTGCGTGGGCCCACGCCTGAGATTTTGATCAATTGCCGAAATGCGTCTCGCTCGTGGGGGGTTAAAAAACCAAATAAAATTTGCGCATCCTCTCTCACCACCAGGTGTGTCAAAAGCGTCGTCTTTTCCCCTACACTGGGAAGCAGATAAAAGGTGCTCATCGGCACCAAGACCTCATAGCCCACACCGCCGCAGTCCACCAAAATTTGTGGCGGCGTTTTCTCACCCAAAAGCCCCGTTAATCGACCAATCATGTATTCACCTTTGTCACTGGGATTATCGACTTGATTCTGACCCACGCCTTCACCCCGCTCAACAATTCTCGCTTGTCTCGGCTTTGCGGGCCATTGCAGGCCAATTTGAAAACCTTGGAGTCGCATTTGGGGGTGAGCATCACCCATCAAAATGGTCGCTTCAAAGTGAGCGGCCCCAAAGAGCGGGCCCACCAGACCTTGTTGATCCTGCAGTCTTTGTACGAGCAAGCCTCCAAACCCATTGAGCCCTCCCTCATTGTATGGATGCTGCACCAACAAACTCACCCCGAGTCCTTGAGCGAGGGTCCACAAGCCCTCCTCACCAAACGCAGTGATTTGCGCCCGCGCAGCCGCAACCAAGGCCACTACATGGACCGCATCCAGGCCAACGACATCTGCTTTGGCATTGGTCCGGCCGGCACGGGCAAGACCTATTTGGCGGTCGCCATGGCCGTGGATGCACTGGAGCGTCAAAGCGTGCAGCGCATTGTGCTCACCCGCCCCGCTGTCGAGGCGGGTGAAAAACTCGGCTTCTTGCCGGGCGACCTGGGCCAAAAGGTCGACCCCTATTTGCGCCCCTTGTACGACGCTTTGTACGACTTGATGGGCTTTGAGCGTGTGCAAAAGGCCTTCGAGCGTCAAGCCTTGGAAGTGGCCCCATTGGCCTTCATGCGGGGGCGAACCCTCAACCACTCCTTTGTGATTTTGGACGAAGCACAAAACACCACCCCCGAGCAAATGAAAATGCTGCTCACCCGCTTGGGGTTGGGCTCCAAGGCGGTGATCACCGGCGATGTGAGTCAAATCGATTTGCCCAAAGACCAAATGAGTGGCTTGGTGCAAGCCCAATCGGTCCTGCAAGGCGTGGACGGCATTGCCTTCACCACCTTCACCAGTGCCGATGTGGTGCGCCACCCCTTGGTCGCGCGCATTGTCGACGCCTATGATGCGAAGGCGCACTTGCCCCTGCGTGACCCGCGCAGTGCCCCCGCGAGAAAGAGCACCCGCTCCACTTAAAGACACCGCCCCATGTCCCTGCCCCCCCTACAACTATCTCTCCAGTTCAGCGCTGAGCACACCCAGCGTCTGGACCCGGTGCTTCACCTGGCCTTGAGCCGCCATCGTGTCGCGCGCGCTGTTCGCCACGCCTTGAAGGCAGCACTGGCGCACCCCAAGCTTCAAAGCGCAGGCCTGCCCACGGCGACCCTGCCTGCCCTCATTGGGGTGCGCGTGGTGGGGCAAGACGAGGGCTTGTCCCTCAATGAGCACTACCGCAAAAAGGCCTATGCCACCAATGTGCTCACGTTTGCCTACGCCTTGGCGCCCCAGATTTGGGCCGATGTGGTGCTGTGCGCGCCAGTCTTGGTGAGAGAAGCGCTCGAATTGGGGGTGAGTTTGCAAAGTCACTGCACCCATTTGCTGGTGCATGCCAGTCTGCACGCCCTGGGCTTTGATCATGAGCTTGGGC
>CAIPFK010000171.1 GCA_903864315.1 uncultured Burkholderiales bacterium
CGTGATCTCCCCGATGTCATAGACCGTCTCCCCCATGGACTCCAAGTCAGCCTTGAGTGCAGCCGCATGTTCGCTGGAGACGATGACGCACATGCCAATGCCGTCGTTGAAGGTGCGGTTCATCTCGGTGTCGTCAATGTGTGCATTGCGCTGCAACCAAGAAAACACCTCCGTTCTGGGCCAGTTTTGTCGTCTCAGATGCGCGCCCAAGGCGGCGGGCAAAATCCTTGGGAGGTTTTCAATGAGGCCACCGCCGGTGATGTGGGCCAAGCCCTTGATGGGGTGGGTTTTGAGTGCATGGAGCAAGGTGCGCACATAAATTCGTGTGGGTGCCATCAAGGCTTCGCGAAACGGCACACCATCGAGCCGTTCAGGCAAGGACTCACCGCGCTCAAGAACTTTGGAGATGACTTTTCTCACCAATGAAAAACCATTGGAGTGCACGCCACTCGACGCGAGACCCAGCACGCGGTCACTGGCTTGGATGGTGTCTCCTGACAAAATCTTGGACTTCTCCACCACACCCACAGCAAAGCCAGCCAAATCGTATTCGCCAACGGGGTACATGTCGGGCATCTCGGCGGTTTCTCCGCCAATCAAGGCGCAGTGGGCTGCCTCACACCCTTTGGCAATGCCCTCAATCACCAAGCTTGCCGTGTCGACATCCAATTGGCCACAGGCAAAATAATCCAAAAAATACAAGGGTTCTGCACCTTGGACCAACACGTCATTGACGCTCATGGCCACCAAGTCGATGCCCACATTGGCGTGCATATTCCACTCAAAGGCGAGCTTGAGTTTGGTGCCGACGCCATCGGTGCCGCTCACCAAAACAGGCTGGTGATAGCCCGGGGGGATTTCAAACATGGCGCCAAAGCCACCGATGCCAGCCAAGACGCCCTCGCGCATGGTTTTTTTGGCAAAAGGCTTGATGCGTTCAACCAAGTCGTCGCCGGCTTGGATGTCAACGCCGGCGGATTTGTAGGTGAGAGGTGAGCTCATGGGGGAAGTTGGATCAAAGAGGGTCTGGGAGGGCGAGGAAAACGAGTCAGTCGAAAAAAGACGAAAAGGGCACGGGAGTTCTGTGGGGGGTGAAGATCTTGGGTGGGAGTACCCGAGAGCTTGCGCGCAGAAATAATCACGCCAATTGGGGCCATGTGTCGATAGAATGCCTCTATTCTAAAGGGTCAAGGAGGGAGCCAACCATGACAATGACTGTGCAACAACAACGCCTCGTTTGGGGTGTCTTGTTGGCCATTGTATTGGCCTGGCTTTGCCACTCCTTGGCGCCTATTTTGCTGCCCTTCATCACGGCGTGGGTGATGGCTTACGCACTCGGGCCATGGGCCAAGCGCTTGACGCTTTGGGGCAAGGGCGTCATTCCCCACGCCTTGAGCGCACTGTTGGTGGAGTTGGGGTTTTTCTTCTTGGTGATTTGTTTGTTCGCCTTGCTGACCCCCATCTTTAGCCAAGAGGTGCCGGCGCTCAAGGCGCAATTGCCCAAGTTGCTGGAAAACCTTCAAAGCGTTGTGGCACCCTTGGCACAAAGCTTGGGGGTGGAGGTGAGCGTGGACGCACAAGGCCTCAAAGACATGCTCCTCAAATCCCTTGACGCGTCTTGGAATGAGTGGTTTGGCCAGTTGATGGTGTCCTTGAAAATCGGTGGATCGGCCGCCTTGGCCGTGATTGGCAATGTCATCTTGACGCCGCTCTTGCTTTTTTATTTTTTGCTCGATCAAGAACTGATCTTGACGCGGGTCTTGGCATGGGTGCCGCCACGCTCTCGCAACACGGTTGAGCGTTTCACCTCTGAGGTGGACCACTTGCTTGGGCAATACTTGCGAGGGCAGTTGGGGGTCATGCTGGCCATGGCCGTCTATTACAGTGTCGCGCTCAAACTGTTTGGCCTGGGACTGGCCTTGCCCATCGGGATCTTCACCGGACTGGTGATTTGTATCCCGTATGTTGGATTTTGTTTGGGCCTGTTGTTGGCCACGTTGGCCGCTTTGCTGCAGTTTGAAGCCAGCCATGCCTTCACCTTGGTGCTGGTGGTGTTTGGCATGGGACAACTCTTGGAAGGATTCTTTTTGACGCCCAAGTGGGTGGGTGAGCGAATTGGTTTGCACCCCGTGGCGGTGATTTTTGCGTTGCTGGTGGGGGGGGAGTGGTTTGGATTTTTTGGGGTGATGTTGGCCTTGCCCTCCAGTGCCGTGATCAGTGTTGCATTGCGTTGGCTCCAAGAAGCGTATTGGGGCAGCGCTTTTTATCGCGATGAGGCGTCTCCCCCCAGTGGGCCAGGTGACCCCAAGCCATGAAGCAAGTGACCTTGGACCTGGCAGGTGCGCCAACAGCGAGCTTTGAGCATTTTTATGCGGGTCCCAACGCCAAAATGCTTGAAATCTTACAAGACGCTGTGGCTCGATTGGTTCGCTTGGGTGGTGCCAACGATGGCGCTCCTGCATCAAATACGCCACTCTTGGAGAGTGTTGTTTTGTGCGGGGATCGGGGCAGTGGTAAAACACATTTGCTCAAAGCGTGCGCCCACTTGGCCCAAAGCCATGGGATTGCCGTGAAGCACTGGCAAGTCCAGTCCAGCCTGAGCTCCCGTGACCCATCCGCGCTCAGCACCGAGCTCGAGTTCAATGCCTCTTGGCGCTTGATGGTCATCGATGATGTGCACCTCATGAGCGAGCAAGACCAGGCGACAGCGTTCAATTGGTTTGTCAACGCCTCTCATCCTGGCGACCACACGACTCGCATGGTGCTCATGAGCTCAGACCAAGATGTGGGCTCCCTGGCCATTCGCGAGGACTTGCGCACCCGCATGGCCCAGGGCCTTTGTTTGGAGCTCAAAACGCTGGATGAACAGGCGTGTCGCACGGTGCTCATCGAGCAAGCCCGCTTGCGAGGACTTGTGCTCAAGGCCGACGTGCTTGACTTCATGATGACCCGGTTCAGTCGAGATTTGTCGAATTTGGTGGGGTGGCTCGAGCAGCTTGATGCGTTTTCACTGCAGACCCAACGCGCCATCACCATTCCCCTGATCAAAGACATGCTCAATGAGCTTTGAGTCAAGCCTCAGGCCGCAAACGATTACACTCCAAGCTTCAGGGCACGCGCTCAAAGCCCGTGGCAGTCTTGCAATCCGTGCGATTGGAGATTCGACGCCTGGTTTTGACGCACAGCGTTGGGCTTGTAGATATTTAGACAGCAGACTTTTGAATGAAGACAAAACACCTCACCTTATTTGATTTGGATCACACGCTACTGCCCATCGATTCGGATCAATCTTGGGGGCGTTTTACCACCCAAGTGGGGTGGACCTCCAAGGAGGATTTTTTGGTGAAAAACGAAGCGTTTTACCAAGATTACTGCCGAGGCGAATTGGATATCCATGCCTATGTTCGTTTTGCCACGCAGACCATTCGAGACAAGGGCGCAACGCTCTCGAACGCCATGCGTGAGCGCTTCATCCAAGAGGTGATCGCGCCTCAGATCAAGCCCCAAGCCTTGTCCTTGGTGAGTGAGCATCAAGCCCGGGGCGAAGAGGTGGTGATCATCACCGCGACCAATGAGTGGGTCACTCGCCCCATTGCCGACCTCTTTGGGGTGCGAGAGCTCATTGCGTTGCAATTGAGTCGAGACCCAAGCGGTTGGATCACCGGAGAGATTGAGGGAACACCGACCTTGGGCGCGGGCAAGCTCACCCGGCTGCAGCAGTGGCTCACTGAGCGGGGCTCGAGCTTGTCAGACTTCAAGACCACTTTTTACAGTGATTCCATCAATGACGCGCCGCTCTTGGGCGCCGTCAACTTCCCCGTGGCCACCAACCCTGATGATGCTTTGCGGGCACTGGCCACACAAAACGGGTGGCCCATTTTGGAGCTTTTTGCACAAGCATGATCAAAGATTTTGTCAAACGCCTCATGGGCAAAGCCCCCGACACTCCCAAAACACAGTTTGGGCAAGAAAAACGCATTCCATTCAAGGACCATCACATCGATCCCACCTTGATTGATGAGCGGGCCCACGACGTTGTGCGCACCTTGCAAGAGCGTGGCTTCATTGCCTATGTGGTGGGCGGCGCCGTGAGAGACCTGTTGTTGGGCTTGCGCCCCAAGGACTTTGACGTGGCCACCAACGCGACCCCTGAGCAAGTCAAGGCCTGCTTTCGCCGTGCCTTCATCATTGGGCGGCGTTTTCGCATTGTGCATGTGGTCTATGGCCGCGGTCGCGAGCACGAGGTGATTGAGGTCTCCACCTTCAGGGCGTTTTTGGAGTCGGCTGACGCCAAGCAGTTCACTGGCAACGAAAAAACCTCCCGCCATGCCTTGGCCCAGGTCTCTCATGCAGTGGACGCGAGTGGGCGTGTCCTTCGTGACAATGTCTGGGGCCCCATTGACGAAGATGCCACCCGGCGCGATTTCACCGTCAATGCCATGTATTACGACCCGCAAACGCAAGAAGTGGTGGATTTTCACAAAGGCATACAAGATGCCAAAAAGCACGTCATTCGCATGATTGGAGACCCCGCGGTGCGTTACCGAGAGGACCCGATTCGCATCATCCGAGCCATTCGCTTTGCTGCCAAACTGTCACCCCTGGGCTTCAAGCTCGAGACCAAGACCGCGTCACCCTTGAAGAAAATGGCGCAACTCCTGCATGACGTGCCACCGAGTCGCATGTTCGATGAGATGCTCAAGTTGCTCCAAACCGGCCACGCTTTGGCCAGCATTGAGCAACTCAAACTCCACGGATTGGCCTCGGGGGTCTATCCCTTGCTCGACTTGATTGTGTCTCGCTCAGACGATCCCTTGGTGCACCAAGCCTTGCTCGACACCGATCGCCGGGTACAAGAAATGAAGCCGGTGGTGCCCAGTTACTTGCTCGCATGTGTGCTCTGGA
>CAIPFK010000172.1 GCA_903864315.1 uncultured Burkholderiales bacterium
GGCCTGGGCGTGATGGGTAGTCAAGCCGTCTGGGCTGCAACCCCCTATCCAGATCGCGCCATCACCTTGGTGGTGGCCTATGCACCGGGGGGCGGGGTTGACACCATGGGCCGGGTGTTGGCCAAGGAGCTTGGGATCATCTTGAAGCAATCGGTCATCATCGACAACAAACCGGGCGCAGGAGGTGCCATTGGAGCCTCCCATGTGGCCCATGCCGCGCCTGATGGTTACACCTTATTTGTCGGCGATGTGGCCTTGATCACCACCCCCTATTTGATGAAAAAAGTGCCCTACAACTGGGCTGAGGATTTCGAGCCCATCTCAGGACTGAGTGCAGCACCCTTGGTGTTGACGGTGCCGGTTGCATCCCCCATCAAAACGCTCGCCCAGCTCATTGAATCGGGTAAAAAATCCACCAGTGGCTTGACGTTTTCGTCGGCGGGCATTGGGTCAACACCCCATTTGGCAGGTGAACTCCTGAAAATCAGAAGCAAGAGTTTACTCACGCACGTCCCCTACAAGGGCAGTGGACCGGCCATGCTTGACTTGATCGCAGGAAGACTGGATTTTGCTTTTTCCACCATTGCGGCGGCTCGCCCCTTCATTGACCAAGAAAAACTTCGGGTGTTGGCCACAACCGGCACCGAGCGCAACGCCATGTTTCAAGAATTTCAAACAGTGGCAGAAGCGGTGCCCGAGTTCAAGGTGATTTTCTGGACAGGCTTGCTTGCACCCGCCAAAACACCCAACGACATTGTTGAAAAACTCAACGATGCGGTGAGGCAAGCGCTGGCCTCTGACCTCATCCTAGAGGAGATGAAAAAAACAGGTGAATCCACCAACTACTTGTCGACCAAGCAAAGCAAAGAGTTCTTTGCCGATGAGAGTAAACGTTGGGGCAGCATCATTTCAGAGGCCAAAATTCAACTGGAATAAACTACAAATCCGAAGGTTTGTGCCGCATCTAGCTTGGAGATCATCGGGCAGCTAAACAAACCATCCCTCAATTAGCAACCGATTGTCAAATCTGTTGGTCAGTGATTCGATTTCAGGTTGCCGGCCACATTGACCACAAGTTAAAACATGTGGTTTTTTTCATTGCCAATCGTCGGCCGTTTTGTATGAAATCAATCGTTAAGCGAGGACGGTATTGAGCTTGAGAGATTGCTTTCAATACAAGACGATGGTCCATTTCCTGAAACCAGCTGCCAAACGAGCCGTTTATTGGCAGCAGCTTGCACCTTAGGTTCAACTCCGAGCATTGAGTAAAATCAAATGGTCAGGGCGAGGATTGCATTTCTCACAATCCTTGACACTTGACCCTTTGATCAGTTCAAGTTACGACGCGCATCGCCTCTTCAAAATCACCCCTGCCATGAAAGCGCTAGAGATGAATATTGCGGCTTGTGTAAGCCAGGTGGTGGACACCTGAAGCGTCGAAGCCTCAACCAATTTTCATGAACTCAGTGATTTGAATTGATCATGAGCAACAAGCTATACTGAATAAAAATCAAGGTCTGTTTGAGTCCGTGCCCCACA
>CAIPFK010000173.1 GCA_903864315.1 uncultured Burkholderiales bacterium
ACACCGACATTGCTGTAAGTGCCTGATTGGATTAAGTTATTTTTGGTGGGCGATACATGGATCGAACATGTGACTTCCACCGTGTGAAGGTGGCACTCTACCGCTGAGTTAATCGCCCGAGTGGTTAGTATATCAAAGCCTGGAAGCAAACATCAAATCCTAGCCAATGACAACATTGGGTATCACGAATGATTCGTGAGATTTATTCCAGCAAGGTCACCAAGCACCACCAAAAACTCATCCAGTTTTTCTGGTGAGATGTTCTGAATTGCCTCTTAAGCTATGGGTTCAATCGAGACCAGTGCATATTTTAAAAGTTGCAGTCCTGAAGTGGTCAACGTGGCATAGCCAACTCTTGCATCTCTTGGATCAGGTTCTCTCGATATCAGTCCAAGTTTTTCCAAGGGCATTAGACTTCTCGTGACACCTGATGCAGTCACGCCCAAACGCTCAGCCAAGTCAATTCGACGTAATCTGGATTCCGTTGCACGGCCGAGGTAATACAAAATCATAAAGTCACTGAAGCTCAATCCATGCAAATTGGAGAGAGAGTTGTCGAGCCGTCGTGTCAGAGTTGAATAAGCGCGGGTCAGCCTTAAACAAAATTCAAGATGTTCGCTTGATTGCACACTTGTAGTGATAGGAGTTTCTGACTTGGCCATGGATGGAGAACCTTCAATAGATTGAATAATACTTGTAATATCAAGTATACATCAATTAAATAGACCCACTTGATCATTGCTTTCAAAGTAAACCACCCTCGAAAATCTTATGAATCACAATGGTTCGCCTCGGGCGGATGGAAAAAGCCTCACTCAATCAGTTGTGCGGCACAAGGCCGCATGAGAGCAAATGGTTCGTTCAACCACAATTATGGAGTCAATTGCTGACTTGGCCACCAAGTCACGCGCGAAGCTGGAAATAGATTCAAGCAAGAGAAGTGACAAGAGATCGCCAAAGGGTTTTACCTTGACTGGATTTGTCAATTTGAACCAAGACGTCCTCATGCTGTTGAACCTCTTGCTCACTGGCGCGCAAGACCGGTAAGTCAAATTGCATGAGAGGGGTACCCTGGTTGCTTTCCGCAGCACTCTCTGCAGCAGAGCTCTCCATGATCAAGGCATCTTGGCCTCGGGTCATATTCAAATACACATCGGCCAATAATTCCGCATCCAACAGTGCACCATGCAAGGTGCGAGAAGAATTGTCCACTTCCAATCGATCACACAAGGCGTCAAGAGAATTGCGCTTGCCGGGATACATCTCCTTGGCCATGGCCAGAGTATCAATGACTTTGTGAACATGGTGTTTTAATTTGGGTAAACCCACCCGCTCGAGCTCGCTATTCAAAAAACCCACGTCAAAGGGTGCGTTGTGGATGATGAGTTCACTGCCTGCAATGTAGTCCAAAATCTCCTGAGCCACTTGCTCAAATTTGGGCTTGTCTTTCAAAAATTCATTGGCGATGCCGTGAACTTTGAGCGCCTCTTCGTGACTGTCACGTTCGGGGTTGATGTAATGGTGCAAATGCCGACCCGTGAGTTTGCGGTTTTCAAGTTCAACACAACCAATCTCGACAATCCTGTCGCCTTGGTCTGCATACAGGCCCGTTGTTTCTGTGTCCAAGACTATTTGTCGCACGCTGAAAGCCTTCTCTAGAGTTGAACCAAATTGTAACGCTCACGCCATCGGACCTGAAACCTCTTCAAGAGGACATCATCAATGCGCTTAGAGTTGCCGTATGAAATATTCTCCGCGTCATTCGATGGATTGCAACTGACAAAAACATCATAAACACGTTCTTTTTAACTAATTTTCAGGAAATTAAGAAAATAAAATAATTAATCATTCACCGATAAACCACCTCACATGGAGTCCTATGAGTTCAAGCAATGCACAGTTGGTCAGACAAGCCCTGATCGAGCTTTTTGTTCATCGAGACCTGAGCGCCATCAACCGTTACTGGGCCGCACCTTACTTGCAACACAACCCAAGCCTTCCCGATGGGTTGGGAATATTGGCGGACATCGTGGCAGGACTACCAGCCAACTTCAGCTATGAGCCAGGCATGATGACATCAGAAGGCGACTTGGTGATGATTCATGGTCGCTACACGGGTTGGGGCCCCAAGCCCATCATTGCAGTGGACATGTTCTTGGTCAAAAATGGACGTCTCGTTGAGCACTGGGACGTGATGCAAGAAGAACTGCCCTCACACAGGACCCAAAGCCAACGACCCATGTTCAGCTTTCCACAATGGTCCAAGCTAGAACTGTTGATGAACTGAACGGCCAAGGCGCTTTGACTGCCAATTTAGGCCAACGCCACACAATGACGTTGCCCATTCCAGAGGGAACCATTGGCCAAATTTTAATGCAATTCTTTGGCGTGATTGATGGTGTATTTGGGAATCTCGATCACCAAGGACTCGGTGCCCAATACCACCTGACAGCTCAAACGAGACTGGGCTTCAAGACCCCAAGCTTGGTCCAACAAATCGTCTTCTTCCTCAGTGGCCTCGTTCAAGCTCGCGTAGCCTTGGCGCACGATCACGTGACACGTGGTGCAAGCACAACTTTGATCACACGCGTGTTCAATGGCCACACCATGATCGAGCAAGGCCTCGCACAACGTGTCGCCAGGAAGGCCCTGAATCTCTTTGCCCTCAGGGCAGTACTCGGCGTGGGGCAGTATTTTGATGACGGTCATTTCAAATTCTCAATGTTTTGGCCCTTCAAAGCCTGAAGGATGCCTTGGTTCATCCGTTCGGCCGCAAAAGCTTCGGTGCCCTTGGCCAAGCGATCGATGCCCTCCTCGATGAGTGAAGGCGAGTCGCTGGTACTCGCTTGTTTCAAGGACAACATCAGCCGCTCAATTTCTGTCTTTTGAGCCGCATCGAGGATTGACCCATCTTGGTCCAGCGCATTTTGAGTGGCCATGAGAATGCGGTCTGCATCGACTTGCGCCTCTTTCAAAGCCCGGGTCTTCATGTCCATCTCAGCCGTCTCAAACCCCTCTTGCAGCATCTTGGCGATTTGATCATCACTCAAACCATAACTGGGTTTGACTTGTATTTGTGCTTGCACTTGGGTGCTGAGTTCTTGTGCCCGAACACTGAGCAAGCCATCGGCATCGATGGTGAAGGTCACGCGTATCTTTGCTGCTCCAGCGGCCATGGGTGGGATGCCCCTCAACTCAAACCGCGCCAAACTCCTGCAGTCGCTCACCAAATCTCGCTCACCTTGAACAACATGCAGCATCAAGGCCGTTTGACCATCTTGGTAAGTCGTGAAGTCTTGCGCCATGGCGGTGGGCACGGTTTGGTTCCTGGGCACGATGCGCTCCACCAAACCACCCATGGTCTCTATACCCAAGGACAAAGGCGTGACATCAAGAAGCAGTAAATCATCCCCCGAGTGGTTGCCCACCAACTGATTGGCTTGAATGGCAGCACCCAAAGCCACGACCTCATCGGGGTTCAAGTTGTTCAGCGGTGCAAGACCAAACCAATCCTCTACACTGCGCTGAATTTGTGGCATGCGGGTCGACCCACCCACCATCACCACGCCGTTCAAATCTTTGGTCTTTAATTTGGCGTCTTTTAAAGCACGTTCGCAGGCTTGAAGGGTTTTTTGAGTCAATGTTTTGGTGATCGCTTCAAAATCCTCAAGGGTGACATTGAGATCGATCACACCACTTGAGAGCTCAAGCACAAAGCGAGCACTGCTGACATGACTCAACTGCTCTTTCACAGCACGAGAAGTTTTGATCATGAGCGATTTGTCCTCGGGCGTCTCAAGTGCCAAATTTGCACGCTCGAGCACCCACTCCGACAATCCATGGTCATAGTCATCCCCACCCAGGGCTGAGTCCCCGCCTGTGGACAACACTTCGAAAACACCTTGGCTCAAGCGCAAAATTG
>CAIPFK010000174.1 GCA_903864315.1 uncultured Burkholderiales bacterium
AGGTTCGAATTCACGCAATTGAGCTACAAGCCTTATCCATGTTGTCGCTTCAATCACAGTGCCATTGAGGCCGCAGTGCGCTTAAAGCTTGACAAAGTGGAGTCGGTTGGGGAGATCAAATCCATTCGCGTGGGCCTCAATCACCAAGCTTTTGAGGCCGTGTGTACGCCCATTGAAATCAGAAAATCCCCTCGCACCGTCGTTCAAGCCCAGTTCAGCATTCCTTACACCGTGGCGGCTGCTTTCATCGATGGGCGAGTCGGTTTGGATCATTTTTCAGAAAATTTGTCGGAGCGCCATGATATTTTGGCGCTGGCTCAAAAAGTGGATCCCTATATTGATCCCGACATAGAGCGACAGTATGGACGCAATATTGCGCCCACGATTGTCAGCGTTGAAATGAACGACGGTGAGATCTTTGGTTTGACCATTGACAAGCCATTGGGTCACCCCACTCGGCCCATGTCACAAGAGAATCTGGCATTGAAGGCCATGGATTGTTTTGCGAGCAGTGCCCGACCTCTTGGCTCGAACGCTCAAGCAAGTCTTGGTGTGTTCATGGCGCAGTTGAATCACCAAGAGAATATAAGCGCGATCATTCAAACATTGACATCATGAATCAATGACAACACAACAGTGGAGACACCATGAACATCAAGCATCCCATGAACAGAAGACAAACAATGGCGCTGGGCGTTGGAGCGCTATTGTCAACGCGGTTGATTGCACAAAATAAATGGCCAAGCAAGCCCATTCGCTTGATCATTCCATTTGCCCCCGGTGGGAGCAATGACATCATTGGTCGACTGTTGTCAACCAAAATGACCCAACGCTTGGGCCAACCTGTTGTTGTTGAAAACAAAGGGGGGTCAGGGGGGACCATCGGGACTGATTTTGTGGCCAAGTCCCAGCCCGATGGTCATACCTTGTTGTTTGCCTCCACCTCGATCACCACCAATGCAGCAGGCAATAAGAAATTACCTTATGACTTGATTCAAGACTTGCAACCCATTGGTGGGGTAGGGTCTACGCCTTTTGTCATTGTGGTGGCCAACAACGTGAAGGCCAGGACCTTGAAGGAATTCATTGACATGGCCAAAGCCAACCCCCGAGGGGTGAGTTATGGGACTGCAGGCATTGGAGGGATCAATCACTTGGGCACGGAGTTGTTTGCCATGTCCTCCAACATCGAATTGACCCACATTCCCTACAAAGGCATTGGCCCCTCATTCGCAGATGTGATGTCTGGCAATTTGCAAATGATTTTGCCAACGGTGGCCTCGGTTGTTCAACAAGTCAAAGCCGGCAATATGCGCGCTTTGGCGGTCACCAGTCTTGAGCGTTCACCCTTGTTGCCCGAGATTCCCACCACCGATGAGGCGGGTTTGCCAGGTTTTCAGTTGGAAGCCTGGTTTGGGTTGCTTGCTTCATCGCATACACCCCCAGAAATCATCAATCGCATCAATGAGGAGTTGTTTGCGATTTTGAGTTTGCCCGATGTCAAGGAAACTTTGGCTCGCGACGGCGCAGTACCCCGGCCAAGCTCTCCTGAGGCTTTTAAGAAATTGATTGTGTCTGATCTTGAACGCTGGAACCGCGTCATCAAAGAATCCAGTCTTAAATTGGATTGATCCTTCATGACCCACGTGATCAATTTGGATGATCTGGATTTTTCGGATTTTGTCCAAGACCATGACGTCATCGCCTGGCCCCAAGGACCGGGCGAGCCCATCGCGCTCACGCGACATTTGGTATCTCAACGCAAAAGACTCAAGAATATATCGCTTTTTTTTGGTTTGAGTTGTTCGGACACATTGCAGCCTGAGTTGGCAGAGGACTTCAAGTTGCTCGCACTCAATGGTGCTGGCAGCAGTCGTCGGGTGACGGCTGTATCGGACATGGTTCCCGCCTATGTGAGCGCCATTCCTTCCTTGCTTCGCTCAGGCCACTTGAGGGCGCAGGTCGTGCTCATCCACGTTAAATATCTATCCCCAGGTCTGTACACCTTGGGCGTGATTTCAGACTTCACCCAGGCCTTGATGGATCAAGCGCGGGTGGTGGTGGCCTTGCTCAACCCATCGCTTCCAACGACCTATGGTGATGCGGTGGTCAAGGAGCAAGACATTGATATTTTTATTCAAGGCGATGATGCCATTCTCGATATGCCCGACCCTGTGCCATCTGAAATGGACCAACAAATTGCACACCATGTTGTTGAGTTGATACCTGATCGCGCCACCATTCAATTGGGCGTGGGAACGCTGCCCGTAGCTGTCGCCCAGGCCTTGAAAAATCACAAAGACTTGGGGGTACACAGTGGTGTGGTGAGCGATGCGTTGGTCGATTTGGTGCAATGGGGGGTGGTGACGAATGCGTACAAAGGTTGTGATCAGGGTAAAACGGTGACAGGAGGCTTGTTTGGTACACGCAAGTTGCGCGACTTTGCCCAGGAATCAGGTCTGATTGACATGCGCAGTTCTGATTACACGCACCAATTGAGCGTTGCCGTTGGCATTTCAAAATTTCATTCCATCAATTCGGCCATTGAAATTGACTTGACGGGGCAAGTCAATTCAGAGGTGGCTGCAGGACGGTATTTGGGGGCTGTTGGTGGACAGGTGGACTTCGTAAGAGCAGGAATTGCTTCGCCAGGTGGTCAATCCATCATTGCTTTTGAGTCCACGAGTTTAAAGGGCCAGCAGTCTCGGATTGTGGCTTCTCTTGGAAATCGTCCGGTTTCAACTGGGCGCTTTGAGGTTGATGTGGTGGTCACCGAGTACGGTGTGGCTCACCTGAGAGGCTGTCCTATGCGAGAACGCGCCAAGCGCTTGATCGACATCGCACACCCTGCACACCGTGATTCACTTCGTCAGGCGGTTTTTGAGGGTGGCACCTTTGTTTGAGGTGTGGTTTGACATGAATTTTTTGGAACTGATTGGGGTTCAATGTGAACAATGAAGTTATTTCGATGGATCTGGGTGCTGGGGTCTTTGAGATCAGGATCAATCGCACGCAAAGAATGAATGCGCTGGGCGTACAGACTGTCAAAGATCTGAGGCAAGCAGTGCATGAGGCCTCCGCAAAGGATGCTCGTGTCTTGCTCATTCGCGGCAGCGAGCAGGTGTTTTGTGCAGGGGCCGATTTGAAAGAGAGAAAGGGCATGAGTCAACCAGAGAAAATAGCCCACAACGCTCAGATCAATGAGCTCTTCAATGAAATTGCCCACTTGCCCTACGTGACCGTGGCTGTGATCAATGGATTGGCCTTGGGTGGAGGGCTTGAGTTGGCGTTGACGTGTGATTTGCGGTTTGCGGCTTCCCAAGTCAAGCTGGGACTCACGGAGAGCCGAATCGGTGTTTTTCCAGGAGCGGGCGGCACCCAACGCTTGCCACGCATTGTTGGAAAAGCCCGGGCATTACAAATGATGCTCAGTGGGGAGCCCATTGAGAGTGAGTTTGCCGCAGACATTGGATTGGTCAATGCGGTCTTTTCGAGCATGGACTTGGACGCAAAGATTCATGCTTACGCCCACATGTTGGCCACTCGTTCTCCGGGTGCTCAAGCCCAAATCAAGCGCTTGGTCAACGAGGGGCTTGATTTGCCCTTGCCACAAGCTTTGGCGCTTGAGCGCCAAGCACTGCCCGCCATCTTGGAGTCGGCCGATTACGCCGAAGGTTTGTTGGCGTTTGAAGAAAAAAGACCTCCTCGGTTTGCGGCATTGAATCGCAAATGAGCACCATCGTTGTCTGTTTAATTTGGCCATCATCGACGATTTCGAATGAGTCTCCAAGCGCCAAATTGAATTTCCAGTTTGAATCGTTATCACATTTTTATAAAGGATTTTTTCATGCACGCACAGAGATTTAAATTGACCGAGGAGCAAAGAGCATTGGTCGGTACGGTTCGAGACTTGACCATTCACAAAAACTTTCGCGCCAATTCAATCAAATATCTTGATGGCACCTACCCTTGGGATAACTTGAATGATTTGGCCAAAATTGGCGCATTGGGGATGTCCATTCCTGAAGAATATGGTGGGACTGATCTGGGTGTTTTTGAAACAGCGTTGGTGATTGAAGAGGTTTCCAAAAACTGTTATCCAACGGCCATGGCGCTCATGGGGATGGTGGGTGTGCAAGTGCGCGTGATCTCGAACTTTGCACCTGAGAGCATGAAAAAGGACATCTTGCCCAAAGTTTGTTCTGGCGAGGCCCATTTGGCCGTGTGCATGACCGAGCCCCACGCCGGCACGGATGTTCCGAACTACAAAACCAACACGACCATCAAGGGTAATAAAGCGATTGTGAAGGGTGTCAAAACCCTCATCAGTCGCGCCAAAGAAGCCGAGTGGTTTGTGGTCTTTACGCGCATCAATGGAACACCCGGTCGGCATGGAATTGGTTGCGTGCTGGTCAATCGCAATTATCCCGGCTTTGAAGTCACCGCACAGTATCACACCATGGGGGGTGAGAATTTGGCCGAAATACAGTTCAATGATGTTGAGGTGCCCTTGGAGAATGTCATCTTGCAAGAAGGTGGCTTTAAAAAGCTTTTATCCGCCTTCAACACCCAACGGTGTTTGAATCCCAGTGTGTCCTTGGGCCTTGCCGAAGGGGCCTTTGAGGAGGCCATCAAATATGTGAGAGAGCGCACGATTCGCGGCAGTGCAGTGAGCGAATTTCAGGGTATCCAGTGGAAGTTGGCAGAAATGTACCGCGACATTGAAGCCGGTCGGGCACTGTTGTACCGGGCCTGTTTGTCAGCCAATCCCTTCCCCGATCCCCATGAAGCGGCCATTGCAAAAATGTTTGTCAATGAAATGGCCATCCGCGTTTGCAGCGAGGCTCTCCAAGTTCACGGGGGGTATGGCTTCACAGACGACTATCCCATATCGAGGATGTACCGCGGCGTGCGATACGGAACCTTGGGCGGTGGGGCGACGGAAGCGCTCAAAGACTTGGTTGGGAAAAAACTGGTGAAGGATTTTGACTTGGCCGATGGCTTTTTGGGCATGGGGACCTTTTGATGCGTTCTTTGTTGTTTGTACCTGCGCATGAGCCTAAAAAGTTGGTCAAAGCTTTGGGCAGTGGGGCGGATGTACTCATCATTGACTTGGAGGATGCGGTGCCTGAATCGGAGAAGAAGAATGCGCGCGCCATGTGTTTTGATTTTGTAAAACAACACTCATCGAGTATCAAAATTCTCATCCGTATCAATGCCCTCAGCACAGGTCATGCGATGGATGACTTGATGGCCACTGTCCTTGCCAAACCCTGGGGTTTCATGTTGCCCAAATGCGAAGGCTTGCACGATTTGAAGGCATTGGATCAGCAATTGAGCGCATTGGAGTCAGCGTCAGGCTTGGACCTTGGAGTGACCCAGATTTTGCCAATCGTGACTGAAACCGCTCAATCGGTGTTCGGCCTTGCAACTTACCCACACTATGAGGGTTCACGGTTATGCGGGATGCTCTGGGGTGCTGAGGACTTGTCCGCCGATGTGGGATCCATCGCCAATCGGGGTGAGGATCAACACTACACGTCGGCCTACCTTTTGGCACGATCCATGACGCTGTTTGCGGCCAGTGCGTCTGACACCGTGGCGGTGGATGCGGTGTACACGCACTTTCGAGATCTAGAGGGCTTGGCCCATGAAGCTCGCGAAGGCCTTCGAGACGGCTTTACCGCCAAGGCGGCGATACACCCGGATCAGGTGGCTGTGATCAATGAAATTTTTACACCCTCCGAGCACGACTTGGCGTGGGCGCGTGAAGTCATCGCTGCATTTGCGCGCGCTCCAACTGCTGGTGCGATTGCACTGGATGGGAAAATGCTCGATCGACCGCATTATAAAAACGCCCAACGCTTGCTCGCGCGTGTGATCCCCCCTCCCCGTGTTAACTGATCTCAATGATTGAACCAGATGTCTGAAAATCCTACCCCCTATCCTTTGAGTGGCATCACAGTGTTGGACTTGTCGCACGTCTATAACGGACCCTATGCAACCTTCTTGATGGCAATGGCGGGTGCGAGTGTCATCAAAATTGAGCCCTTTGAAGGGGAACATTTGCGCTCTCGAGGTGACATGGGAGGAGCGGCACTACCCTTTGCGATGTTGAATTCGAACAAGCAACCCGTGACCTTGAATCTGAAGAGTCCAAAGGGCGTTGCGCTGTTGAAGGAAATGACCCTCAAGAGCGATATTTTGATCGAGAATTTCGCCCCGGGTGTCATGGACCGATTGGGGGTCGGGGCGACTGAGTTGCACAAGGTCAATCCAGGTTTGATCTATGGCTCGAGCTCGGGCTACGGAAAGACGGGACCCTACCGAGACTACCCAGCGATGGATTTGGTGATGCAAGCCATGTCAGGTGTGATTGACTCGACGGGCTACCCCGATCAGCCACCGGTCAAGGCTGGTGCGGCCATTTGTGATTTCATGGCGGGTATTCATCTGTATGGTGCGGTGATGACGGCACTTTATGAGCGCGAGAAAACCGGCAAAGGACGCGTGGTCGAGGTCTCGATGCAAGACTCCGTCTACGCCTCGTTGGCCTCCAACTTGGGGATGCTGCACGCTAGAGGTGCAATGGCACCCGCGCGCACTGGGAATCGACACGGCGGACTTGGAATTTCTCCCTACAACGTGTATACAACCAACGATGGCCACGTGGTGCTCAACGCACCTGGGGATCATCATTTCCGAGCGATCCTTGAGGTGATTGGGCATGCCGAGCTCAAAGATGATCCTCAACTCACGACTCGTTCTGCAAGGGTCCAGAATTTTGAGCGAGTCGATCAATTGATTGAAGACTGGACACGACATCTCTCAAAATACGATGTGGCCAAGCAAATGTTGGCGCTGAAAGTGCCTTGTGCCCCTGTTCGGCAATTGTCTGAGGTCATGCTCGATGAAAACATGCACGAAAAGGGCAGTCTGCAATGGATTGATCATCCTGAGCTTGGGCGGGTGGTTTTACCGCATTCGCCTTTGATTTTTGAAGGCCTCGAGCGAAGAGCCATCGAACCCAGCTTGCCTTTGGGGTCTAGAAACGAGCAAGTGTTTGGGGACTGGCTGGGCTACTCAGTCCAAGACCTTGCGCAACTCAAGTCCGAGGGCGTGATCACCTAACGCGATCAAGAAGCCATGGGCGTTGGTGCAGACCAAGTTCTCAATTTGCCAGGATTGAGCAGTCCCAAGGGGTCGTGTTGAGTCTTGGAGCGCAAAATCTCTGGGTTCAGCTGTCCTCCTGCTTTGCCGTCTTCCACCGTGTAGACATGGGGATTGTTGATTTGCACACCATGATCGCGGTGAATTTGCATGATCTCTTGAAGTCTTTCATCGCTGGTGTAGCGAATGATTTGAAGACCAGAGCAGTTGACCAAGCCCTCTTTGGTCCGGATGAACTCCAAGTGCACCATGACCTCAGGACTCAATAGCGACTCCAACTGCTTGACTTGTTCGAGATAACGTTGGGGGTCATAGCCACTTTGTATATAAGTGAGCGTTTTATCAACTTTGAGCGCATGAAGCGTCGTATGGTTCCAAGTGTATTCAATCAATGTGCGTTGACTGGCAAGAACTTCTTGGGCCGTTTTCTCATACGTCACAAGGCCCATGTGTTGCTTGGCCAATTCTTTGAGTGCAACAACGCTTTGAGGGGCCACACAGGCCACCACCGCGTGATGATTCGCCGGCAGGTGTGCTTGCAAGGCCGTGAAGTACCCAACGATGGGGCTGGCGATCAAGGCCACTTCTTTTTTCACGAAGCCCGAGCCCACGCTCAAGGCATTGGCAAATGACAAGGCTTTGTCAAAGGACTCAAACACCACGAGGAATTCACTCCAATCGATGCTCGGTGCCATTGCCACTTCAAGCTCGAGCACGATGCCATTGGTCCCATAGGTGTGATGAAACAGCAATGCGTCCAGGCCGTGGTAGGTGTGTACTTGGGGCATCTCGCCCATGGACATCACTTTGACACTGATGACGTTGCCCGGTGCTGCAATGGGGCCATACGTGATGGACCCCGCCCCGCCAAATCCCCCGCCATACAGTCCTCCCAGTGTTGCACTGCGAAAGGTCGAGGGTATCCAGCGAAGCTCAAACCCGAGGGGCTTGGTGGCCTTGTCCAAATCAATCAAGCGAATTCCGCACTGGGCGCTTGCCACACCGTCTTTCATACCCAAGAATTGATTGTAGGCACTCAAGTCCATCACCACACCTCCTTTGAGAGGCACGCATTGTCCGTAGTTGCCCGTTCCAGTGCCCCGCAAAGTGAGGGGGATGTGATGGGTTGAGCACAAACTCACCACCCGGGCGATTTGCTCTTGTGTTTTGGGGCGAGCCACCACTTGCGCACTCAGCGTTTCGAGTTGACGCTTCAACACGGGGCTGTACCAATTGAAGTCTTGTGAAAATTTGTGCACCCGCGTGCTGTCCGTGATCCATTCCAGTTCTGGTGCCAATGCAGGCAAGTCAAGTGCGTTCATGGTGAGTGTAGAGTCAAGCAAGGTTGATGGAAGTTCAAAAAGAGATAAAAAGCAGACGTTGTGCGCAATGACGTGTTTGGCCCCAGCAGGTGTTGGGGCTGGCTATTCTGCTTGCACTTCGCTCTCATGCCAGTCGCCCAGCGCCCAGCGACTGAGCCACGCCATCACCGCAAAGAGCATCACCCCAGTGAGAGAAATCAACAAGAGGGCTGCAAACATCCGGGGTATTTTGAGTTGAAAGCCCGCTTGCAAGATTTGATAAGCCAAGCCCGAGCCTTGTCCACCGGTGCCCGCCACAAACTCGGCCACCACCGCGCCGATCAGGGCGAGACCACTGGAGATGCGCAAGCCCCCCATAAAATACGGTAAGGCGCTTGGGATGCGCAAACGCATCAATATCTGCCAGCGAGAAGCCCGGTTGAGTAAAAAATAGCTGTACAAATTGGGCTCCACGCTCTTGAGCCCCAAGGTGGTGTTGCTGATGATGGGAAACAGTGCAACCAAAGAGGCGCACAGCACCATGGAGAGATTGGTGTCCTTGACCCAGATGATGATCAGTGGCGCAATCGAGACAATCGGCGTGACTTGCAGCAGCACCGCATACGGAAACAAAGCGCGCTCCAATAACGCGCTTTGAACAAATACAAACGAAATCAACACACCCACCACGATGGCCAAGGCAAAGGAGAGCAAGGTGATTTTGACGGTGACCCACAAAGCCAAGAGCAAAGGGTGCCAGTCAGTCACGAGCGTTTGCATCATCAAAATCGGCGAGGGCACCAAATATGGTGGAAGTTCCATCACGACGACAAAGGCCTGCCAAGCGCCCAGGATCAAGAATCCTAAAAAAACTGGAATGCCAATTTTTTGCAAAGCGAGCCTCGAGGCGTGCAAGGAAGGGGTGGGGTTCATGAGGTCAAGGTGAAAATTGGGGACGGGGACTTGGTCAACGCAAGGGCGCTCAACTGAGCGTCTCGCTGGCATGCTCCAGGCTTTTTTGCAGGACTTGGGCGTGGCGCATGAATTCGGTTCTCACCATGAACTCTTGGGTTCTGGGGTAGGGCTCGTCAATGGTGTGCTCTTGGATGATGTGCCCGGGCCTCGCCGCCATCATCACCACTCGATTGGAGAGGAAGACGGCTTCGTGGATGGAGTGCGTGACAAAGATGACGGTGAGTTTTTTCTTGGCCCACAAGGACAACAAATCGGCATCAAGGCGGTGTCGAGTGATTTCATCCAAGGCCCCAAAAGGCTCGTCCATCAACAGCAAGTCCGGTTGGGTGACCAAGCCACGGGCGATGGAGACCCGCATTTGCATGCCTCCTGAGAGCGCGCGGGGCAAGGCGGTCGCAAATTGCTCAAGTCCCACCAACTCAAGCGCCTCCATCACCCGGTCTTTGGCGACGGATGGGGGTGTTGCCATCAAATCAAGCGGTAGCCTCACATTGGTGGCCACATCGGCCCAGGGCATCAGCGTGGGCGACTGGAACACGAACGACATGGTCTTGCCCGAGGCTTGCAAATCCGCCACGGGCTTTCTCCACAACAAAATCCGCCCATCGCTTGGTTCGAGCAGGCCGGCCACCATTTTCAGCAGGGTGCTCTTGCCGCAACCCGAGGGGCCGAGCAAGGTGACAAACTCGCCTTCTTGGATGCTCAAGTTCACTGGCAGCAAGGCCTGGTAGCCATTGGCGTAGGTCTTGTTGGCCGAGAGCACCTCAACGGCTGGGGTGCTGTAACTCAAAGAAGACATGGTCTGGGTGAACCTCAAGTGGGGAAGTGTCGTGGTGGCGAGGGGCGCTGCATGACGACAGCGTCAAGCAGCGTCAAACAGCGGCAAAGAGGTTTTCATGAGTGCATCTCAACCGTACTGCAGTGAGCGCCAATGGCGCGAAACCATTTTAAAGCCATTTGCCCAAGACTCGCTTTGCGCTGGGTCATCACAACCCAGGTGTTGCACGTTCAATGGGCCAAAGTGCCAAAGTGCCAAAGTGCAGAAGAGACAAAATGCACAGGCTCAACCACTCTTGAGCTTTTTTGAGTCCCCAAGCCTTGGCGAGCCAAGGCTTTCACCTTGGGCGCTGCAAGTTGGGTTCATCAAAGCCCTGGAGTCTTCAAGGCAGGATCTTCAAGTCTTTGACAAACTCGGTGGTGTAGGTGTCGGAGAGCTTGACCTTGGCTGGATCGATGAGCTTGGTGCTCACGAGCATGTCATAACTGGCCTTGGCCCTGGCGTCGGTGATGATGCCGATGCCCAGTTTCATCGCGTTTCCACTGGCGATCATGCCCATTTCTTTCAATTTGGCCACGCTGTAGGCGAGTTGATCATCGGTCATCTCGGTGTTGTCTTTCTTGATCAACGCGTTGCCAGGCGCTGGATTGGCCAAGTAGCTCTTCCACCCTTCCATGGAGGCTTTGACGAAGGCGGCCACGGCTTTTTTACGCTCCTTGACGGTTTTGTCCATGCACGTGATGGTGGTGGCGTAGGAGGGATAGCCTTTGTCACTGAGCATCAACACATTGGCTTTCACGCCGGCTTTTTGAATGGCATAGGGCTCAGAGGTCAAATAACCTTGTTGAGCAATGGCTTTGTCAGCCACAAAGGGCTGAACGCTGAAGTTGTAGGGACGGGTTTGGTCGTCGGTGAAGCCATATTTGGCCTTGAGCCAAGGCCAGTAGCCTTGATGGGCTGAAGGGACGATCAAAATGGTCTTGCCTTTGAGGCCTTCAAGGGTGGTGACGTCTTCATGGGCAATCAGCACTTGGGGGTCTTTTTGCATGGCAGCGGCCACGTTCACCACGGGCACACCCCCTTCACGAATTTGCATCATCTGCAAGTCGCTCGACCCCATGATGCAGTCGGCTTGGCCTGCCGCCATCAATTGGACCACATTGACCTGGGGGCCTCCCATTTTGATGCTGACATCCAAGCCCGCTTTTTTGTAAAGCCCTGTGGCCAAGGCTTGGTAAAAACCACCATGCTCGGCCTCGGCAAACCAATTGGTCATGTAGACAAATTTTTCATCGGCACGGGCTGCGGTGCTCAAGAGTGCGCTACCAAGTCCCAATCCCGCGCAAAGCGCTGCACACATGCGCAAGGTCTTCAATGGTTTGATCATTCCAATGCTCCAAAAAATAAAAAAGAAATGCATTGATGCCAGAGCATCAATGCATGTGAGTTAGCATAAAACAGACCACCCGAGGACGACGTCAGCCGTGAATAATTGTCCAAATGGGTGCGCAGGTCTGCATTTCGGCCAAATTATCCCCCAAAACTCGATTGGATATATCCATTTTGGTGCATTTTCCCCCAGGTGCCTTGCTCTCGAGGTGCCCATTCGAGCTCATGGAGTTCGGTGATGGCTTGCGCCCAACTCGTGGAGAGGGACTCCAGGATGGCGGCTCCTTGCTCAGGCGTGGCCCCCAGGGGGTCGCCAATGATGCCGCTGTCTCCAAAGTCGCGCGCACTCCAAGCGCACGCTGGGCGACCATCGGGGGATAGGATTTTGGAGGGGAACTCGGGCGGATAGTTGGCCACGGCCCGTTCCATGTGAACGGTCTCGGGTGCGAGCGCCATGATGATGGCCGTCTCTGCATGCCCTGCGTGCATGGCGAGTTTTTTCTCTTTGTCAGAGAGGTATTGGCCCGCCACGTTGGGCACTCGCCACGTAAAGCCTGGAACCACAATGAAGTCCCCATGCCTGAGTCGCAATTCACGCGCACTCATCTCCATCACCTGGGGTTGACCGCCGTGGCCGTTGACGATCAAGAGTTTGCGAAAACCCGCTCGGTAGACCGATTCGCCCACTTCGTTCATGGTGGCCAAGAGCGTCTCTCCACTCAAGGTGATGGTGCCAGGAAAGTGCAAATGCTCTTCTGATTTGCCATAGGTGATGGGCGAGAGGGCAAAGGCGGGTACGTTCTTGGGCAGTTTGGCCAAGGCATGTCCCACGACACCAGCGCAAATGAGGGTGTCGACTGCGCAGGGCAAGTGCGGCCCGTGCTGCTCAGTGGCCCCAGTGGGGAGAACAATGACGGTGTTTTCTCGGTCGGGCAACTGCGTGATCTCTGTCCAACTGAGGTAGGGCAAAAAACGCTCGGGTGGGTTAAAGCCATGGATCATGGGTGGGCTTTCTTGATGGTCTTGGTGGATAGGGACGGCTTGGGCTCAAGGTAGACGGTGGCTTCAACTTCAATCAAGATCTCTTGCGAAGGCAGCATGCCACTCACCTCGACCACGGTGGAGGTGGGCATGAGGCCCGTGAAAAACAAATTCCTCACTCGGCTGTAGAGGGGAAAGTGGTCCAAGTTTTTGAAGTACTGCACCAGTTTCACCACATCGCTCATTTGTGCCCCAGCGGCTTGGACGGTTTGCTCGATTTGGTCCAAAACAAACCAACTTTGCGCCAAGATGGGGCCGATTTTCATGTCGCTTGAGAATTCACCCGTTTGCCCAATGAGGCGAGCCGCTTCTTGGGGGATGTCCCCAAAGCCTTTCACGATCAAGCCCGCTTGGGGGTTCACGGCAATGATGCCCGAGAGAAAAATGAAGTCCCCCACCTGTCGGTAGGCGCTATACCGAGCCAGTGGGGCCGCTTGAGGCTTTGGAGGGGTGGACTTGGGGGTACTGGACTTCGGTGTGGTTTTGGCCATGGTGTAGCGTCAAGGAAGTGATGGGTGGTGTGGTGGTGGGTCCCAGGGTGGAGCCTCGCGTGCGCCTTGCAAGCGCATGAGCAGCATCATACTGGTCGGACAAAAGAGGTGGGGAAAAAAGGCCAACACGTTCGTGCTAGACCTTCATCCTCTAGGCCCTCCATCCAGCCAGTGACCATGGTGCACCCGATGTCGCCCATGGCTGCGCGAGGGAAAGCCTTGGGTGGTGGCCTCTTCAAAGATCACCATATGGGCAGGCTCGCCTGGGCTCAACGGCTTGCTCGCTGGTGCTGTGTGTTTGGAGACCAGCCAATCGCGGCGTCCAATGGCCTGGGACCACAGATCAAAGGCTTGGGGCAATTGTGCCAAGGGGACCGCTAGGTTCAGTGCATCGATGGGGTCGTAACTGCCCACGGGGCAAAACGGGTCTTGCACATTGTCGCTGGCCATGAGCACGGGAATGCCCATCGCTTGTGCCTCTTTCACCAAGGTGAGACCTCTCAGGCGAGGTGTGCGCAGGGCTTGCGCATCTTGCAAGATCATGTTGGTCACCGGCAAGCTCACCAAGGTGATCTCAGCCGCTTTGACCGCTTGCAAAATGGCGTGCGCTTGGGCCTCGGTTTTTTGAGCCAATGCACAAGTGTGGCCACACACGATGCGGCCTTTGAAGTTCAATTCCAAGGCCTCCCTTGCAATGCTCTCCAAGCCACAGGCGTTGGGGTTCAACTCCTCGTCCACGTGCAAGTCCAAATCGAGCTCCAACTCGTGCGCCACACGCATGAGGTTCTTGAGCGCCAAAGGATTCCAGTTGGTGGTGTGGATGAAACCTCCAAGACTCGCGCCTGGGTGGATGGTGTTGGCCTCAATCACCGCTTGCCCCAAGACGCGTGCGTCGCTCAAGTCGGTAAAGAGTGTCAAAGGAATGAGGTTCACGCGGTCGAGTTGCAGGCGATCGGACCAGTGAGCGGCCAATTGGTTCAAGACCCCCCAGGCCAGTGGTGTTTTGCGGGCCTCCCACCAGTCGCAGTGGCTCCTCAAGTGCACCACCCCGCTCTCAAAGGCCCAAGACAGTGCAGTGCTTGCACGCTCTTGAATGTCCTCAATGCTCCAAGTTGCGCGGTCTTTCATCATCGATTCAATGGCGTTCAAGAGACCTGGCTTGATCTCTCCAAGTCTAGAGAGTGTCAAGGTTTTGTCCAAATGGGTGTGCGCGTCCACCAGGCCAGGAATCACCAATCGGCCTTGCACGTCCAACACATCACCTTGAGGTTCGAGTGGGGCTCGGACAGTGGGATGGTGTAAATTGCCCTGGGGCGTGCTCTGCGCCAACAATTCAGGCGTGCTTGGTGAGTTGACGCTTGGGCTGATTTGCACGACCCGATTGTGGGCCATCTCAATATCCACCCAGCAAGGTGTGTTGGTGTTTGAAGTGGAGATCGGGTGCGCAAAAACCCAAGTGGGCACACGGGCGTTTTTGATCCAGTGCAGTTCAGTGGATGGAGGGCGATGTTGGGGCCGAGTCATGGGGCTGATCCGATTTAAAAAAA
>CAIPFK010000175.1 GCA_903864315.1 uncultured Burkholderiales bacterium
AAATGGCAAATTCAACATGTCATCAATGACTGCTTGTGTGCACAAGAATGTTCCACTCAAGTTAACGTCGAGCATGGCTTGCCAATCTGATAGTGTGGTTTTTTGGAAGGAAGCGCTGTGAGCTTGTCCTGCGTTGTTGATGAGAATGCCAATTGGTCCAAATGATTGCTTTGCTTTTGAAAAAGTGTCTTCAACCTCTTTTTGATCGGTGATGTCGCATTCAAAGGTTTGAGTTTCGCATTCTTGTCGAATGAGGCTTTTAACTTCTGTCAGATTTTTCAAGTTGCGACCGATCAGGCTTAATTTTGAAACATGTTGACCGATCTCGAGTGCCAACTCACGACCGATACCTTTTCCCGCCCCAGTGATCAATGCGTGGGTGTGCTTTATTTTTGAAAATGCATTCATTTCTATAGGCCTGTGTCTGGTTTTTCTTTGAGAGCAATTGAACCCGCATTGGATTAAGTGATCATTTTCTCTCTATCTAAGTTTCTTTCAAGTTGAACTTTTCCTGATTGGTAGGGTTTTGGCCATTCAATATCAACGTATCCAATTTTTGCAGCCTCCATGAGTGTCCAATGTGGGTTGGCCAGGTGAGGTCTCGCAATGGCGCAGAGATCTGCTCTACCAGAGGCAATGATGCTGTTGACTTGATCTGCATCTGAGATGGCTCCAACGGCGATGGTACTAATTTGCGCCTCTTGGCGAACTCGATCAGACATGGGGGTCTGAAACATGCGGCCATAGACTGGCTTTTCAGCTTTGCTGACTTGACCGGAGGAACAGTCTATCAAGTCGGCGCCCGCGATTTTAAAATACTTTGCAATCATCACGGCATCATCTGGTGTGATTCCTCCCTCAACCCAGTCATGTGTTGAGATTCGGACAGAAATGGGTAAATCGTTCGGCCAGACATCACGAATGGCTTTAAATACTTCTAAAGGGTATTTGAGTCTGGCTTTTAAATCACCTCCGTACTCATCCGTTCTTTGATTCGTCAGCGGTGAAATAAAAGAGGAGAGCAAATAACCATGGGCACAATGCAGTTCAAGCCAATCAAAACCACACTCAACAGCAAGTAGAGTTGCACTTACAAATTCGTGCTTAATGTGCTCCATTTTTTGCAAGCTGATTTCCTGGGACCAGTGGCTTATATTCGGCACATATTGTTGTCTTGATGCGGAGAACAATTCCCAATTGTCTTGCTCTAGAGGTTCATCAATGCCTTCCCAGGCAACTTTGGTCGAACCTTTGGCACCCGAGTGACCCAGTTGTATGCCAATTTTGGCGTCCGTGTTTTGATGAACAAATTCAACAATCTTTTGCCAGCCTTTGGCTTGAGGTTTGTTCCAAATGCCAGGACAGCCTGGGGTGATGCGAGCTTGTGGTGAAACGCATGTCATTTCAGTCATGACCAACGCAGCCCCACCCATTGCTCTTGAACCCAAGTGAACCAAGTGGTAATCACTGGGCATGCCTTCTTTGCAAGAGTACTGCGCCATGGGGGAGACCACAATGCGATTTTTGAGAGTCAGTTCTCTTAACTTGAAAGGGGTGAACATTGGAGGCACAGGTGTTTTTGACTGTCCTGTGACCAAGCCAGTTTGAGCGGCAAATCTGGTCTCAAAGTCCTCCACATACTTTCGGTCGCGAAGTCTGAGGTTCTCGTGACCGATGCGTTGGCTTCGAGTGAGCAGTGAATAGGCAAATTGGTGAGTTGGCAGATGTATGTAGCGTTCGACGTTTTCAAACCATTCGGTAGAGTTACGGGCCGCGTTTTGTATTTTCAACACCTCAACGCTCCTCTGTGCTTGATAGCTCTTCAGTGCTTGGGGGAGATCTCCAGTGTGTGCTGCAATGCACTTGGCCAGTTCAATGGAATCTTCAAGTGCAAGCTTTGTTCCCGAGCCAATTGAGAAGTGGGCAGTATGCGCTGCATCCCCCATCAAGACAACAGGGGCATGTCCATTGTGGTGTACCCAATTTTCGCAAATGACCCTTGGGAATTTGATCCATTGGCTCGATCCCCTTAAGTGTTCTGAATTGGATAGAAGCGCATGGCCATCCAAATGTTTAGAAAATAGTTTTTCACAAAAGGCAATGGACTCCTCTTTGCTTAATTTGTCCAGACCCTCTTGAAACCACGTCTCCTCTGTGGTCTCCACAATAAAAGTTGAAAGCTCGCTGTCAAATTGGTAACAGTGTGCTTGGTACCACCCGTGGTGTGTTTTTTCAAATGCAAAGGTGAATGCTTCAAAGAGCTTGGTCGTACCAAGCCATACAAACCTGCATTTGCGAATGTCAATGTTGGGTTTGAATGTTTGCTCGTACTTGGTTCGTATTTTACTATTGAGCCCATCACTGGCAATGATCAAGTCGGCATCTTTAAAGGCCTCGTCATCAGTGACATCTTGGTCAAACAGCAAATGAACACCTTCTTTGAGGCAGCGATTTTGTAATATATTGAGCAATCTTTTTCGGCCAATGCCACAAAACCCATGTCCGCTGGAGCGGCTGACTTCATCTTTGACACGCACCTCAATGTCGTCCCAGTGATTGAATGATGCGAGAATTTCTTTGGCGCTCTCTGCATCGGCCTTCTCTAAATTGCCAAGAGTTTGATCAGAAAAGACTACGCCCCAACCAAAAGTATCAAAGGGCTTGTTTCTCTCTACGACGGTGATATCGTGGTTGTTATTTTGCATCTTCATCAATAAGGCGAAGTACAGGCCAGCCGGTCCTCCCCCAATGCATATGATTTTCATTAGGTACCTTTAATTTAATCAAGCTGCCATTAATTTAAAACAATATAATTTAGTTGTCAACTAAATTATATTGTTTGTCAGTAATCAATGAGTTTTTCGGTTTTCAGGGGCGGAGGATGATTCAAGTTGGGCTTAATGACTTGCCTGGCTTCAAATTTCACGCATTGAAGGGCGGCTTAATAGGTGAGTTCGCTGTTTCATTCACAGGAAACTGGCGAATCAGATTTGAATCCAATCACAATGGTGCTGCGAACTTTAACTTGGAGGACTATCTCTGATGGCGTCTTTGCGAAATCCTAAGCGCAAGCCTACCCAAAGAGGTGCCGTACTTCTTTAAGATATTCTGCCTGAATTGGGTTGGACGCAAGGTAAGTTTGTTGCACGACCCATGGCTAGTCGATCGACAGTGTCTGACTTACTGCACGGTAAAAAGGCTGTAACGTCTCAGATGGCAACTCTCATCGCAAGAGGAGTGTGTGGCACGCTTGAGAATTGGCTACGCATGCAAGAAGCGCTGAACTTTTGGTCAGATGAAATCAAGTTCAACATAAATTTCAAGGCCGTTTAAAGTTATGGGATGCTATTGAACGAATACCTTGAGCGATCAGGGTGGTTATATTGATTGGATTCAGGAGAAATGTAAGACTTCAGCTAAAATTTATTCCTATCAATTAGTTAAGGAGTTTCTGAAATGGCATTACGAATCAACGACCAGGTTCCCAATTTCACTGCTGATACGGACCAAGGAGCAATCAATTTTCATGATTGGATTGGTAACAGTTGGGTCATTCTTTTTTCTCATCCCAAAGATTTCACACCCGTATGCACCACGGAGTTTGGTGCTGTGGCAAAACTCAGTGAGGAGTGGGCAAAGCGCAATACCAAAGTTATTGGTGTCTCTGTCGATGGTGTCGAGGATCATAAGAAATGGAAAAAAGACATCGAAGGCTTTTCAGGTGCGACTGCTGGTTTTCCTATCATTGCAGATGAAGGTTTGGTTGTATCAAAAGCATTTGATATGTTGCCCGCAGAGGCCTATCTTCCTGATGGTCGGACTGTAGCCCATACTGCTACGGTTCGTTCTGTGTTTATCATTGGACCTGATAAAAACCTCAAATTGTCAATGACCTACCCAATGTCAGTTGGTCGAAATTTTGCGGAAGTAATCCGAGCACTTGATGCGTTGCAATTGACCTTTAACGCGCCTTTGGCTACACCGGCCAATTGGAATGTCGGCCAAGACGTGGTGGTTGCATTGTCCTTGGACAATGATCAGGCACGGGAGAAATACGGAGAGATTGATATCAAATTGCCTTATTTACGCATGGCCAAATCTCCCAAGTAAGGACAACACTGCCCTGTAGGGTGGTCTTTTCATAGTCAGGCTGTGCACACTATGGCTTCCCGACTGCCATACTACAACATAGCCTAATTTGTCTAAAGCCCCAACTGTTGATGCACCGGAGAGTTCGAGAAATTGAGTCATGGCTGACTTCAAAAGTAGTCATGACTGGATGGCTTTTTGCTAGGTCTCACCTTGAGTGGTTGTGCCTGATTCTGGGTGGAGGGCAATCAATCCTCCTTCCTCAGTTTCAGTAAAAACTGCTGGTGCAGCATCAGATTTCTCTGTCGGGGTGCTTGTACCCTATTATTTTTTGGTGGTAGCGGATACTGGCCAAGCCA
>CAIPFK010000176.1 GCA_903864315.1 uncultured Burkholderiales bacterium
CCTAAAAAGACCTCGGTCTCTTGGCTCAATGCATCGGTTTGTTCAGAGTCCGAGAGGTTTAAAAAACCACACACCTGATAGTGACTGGGCCAATCGAGTGGACTCAGGCACAGCGCAGGACTCACCGCAATCAAATTCAATTGCGGGTTGCCCCAGGCCTGGGTCAAGACATCACGCACAGGGCGCAAACCGCTCTTGACTCTCAAGCGATTGACTTGTCCTAGAAAAGTACGATTGATGAACCACTGCGCGAGCTTCCACCACAAGGGGATGGCCCAGCGTCCAATGTTCATGGCGCCAAAAGGGGCCAGGTGTTTAGAGGGCAAGATGTTGTGGACAGCATAAAGCGTCGCCACTGGAATGCCAGCGATGTCGCCGGCCACTTGTGTGGGATAGCAAAAAATGTGTCGAACAAGCAAGTCACACTCGCTTGCGAGTTGCTGCGCTGCTTCAAACATCACTTGTTCGGCTGGAGAGAAAAAATAATCATTGATGATCTTCAACTGTTGAACGGGGTCGCGCAAGGCTTTGAAGGCTTGTCGCATTTTGTCCATCATGTCCAGATTGGGCAGTTGAGGGTTGGGGGCCAGGCGCAGTTCAAAGCCATGTTGTTCGGCCACATGGGCGTAGTCTCGTTGGCTCACTTCGGTGATGACCAAGGTGACTTGGTGGCCGTCCTTGACCAAGCCGCTCGCCAAGGCTAAAAAAGGTTGCACATCGCCTTCGCTGCCCCAGGTTTGTAGTCCGATCTTCATGGGTATCACTGCAATCGGTCGGTGCTTTGGACCTTGAGCTCCAAGGGCTCACTGTTTTTAGGCTCCACATGCGGTTGACCAAAGAGCAGGTCAAACCCCCAGGTGTACAAAAAAGTGAACACCAAGAAAAAAGCAAACAAGGCCAAATCCATGATGAAGGCTTGGCCGTAGCCAATGTCAAACCACCATGCAAAAAGAAGCACAAAGCTCACCAAGAGCGGAATCTCAAAACCTATGGCATGGGCCATTCGGCGCCAAACGGTTCGGTGGCTTGAACGTTGCTTGGCTTCCCAGGATTCAAACGCCAGGTTAAAGAGCCAATTCCAAGCGACCGCGATGGCCGAGCAGGTCAAGCCCATGACACTCGCGTGAGACATGCTCTGCTCTGACAAAAGCGAGAGCCCAACGCTCGAGCACGAGATCGCCATCACCTCAAAGCTCAGCACGAATAGAATTCGCCTCGGCCAACCTTGGAGCGCAAAAGCCAAGGGGGGTCTGGCGGTGTGCGTTTGGATGGGGGTGCTCTCTTGCAAGGCTGGAGAAGGGGGAGGAGTCGGTGTCATGATCTGTGCATTATCGCCAATCTCACCACCGCCTGTGGCCCCCAGGCTCACTTTCTTTAGCGCCTCACGCCTGGGGACTCGATGGCCAAGCCCTCCCCCCGAAAGCTCAAGTAAAGTTCAAGCTCGGTGAGCTCTTGAGAGCCAAATGGCCAAATCTCGGCCTTCACGCCTGACAAGCACGCCCTCAAGCGTTTTTGCAAAGACCCCAGCCGTTGCCACTCCAGGCGGTAAGCGGGGTAGGCATGGGGCTGGCCTTGGCTGATGGTCTCCCCCCCCAGGTGTTGGCCAGCGTTTTGAGTATGGCAATGCATGCAAGCCAAATTGTTTTGACCCATGCGTGTTTCATAGCGGGATTGGCCACGCAACAAGGCCGGCTTCAAGTCATCGTCCAAGGTGCGACTGAGCACCAGCCCTCGAGAAGCCAGGCTGACCAGAGCGGTGAGCCCCAGCAACTCGTCGCTCTCATAGGCCAAGGCCGGCAAGTGCTGCCTTTGGGTGCGACACGCGTTGATTTGACCCTCCAAGTTGATGAGCTGTGAAGTGCTCTTGTCCCATCGGGGATATTTCATGGACACCCCCCGCATGCTTTGCTGCGAGTCTTGGTGGCAAGCTGCACACGACGGGTGATCCACGGTGTTGCTGCGTGAGCCTTGTTGCCACAGCGCTTGGCCTTGATCAATCCACAAAAAGCCGGGATTCAAGCTGTCGTCGGATTGCGTGGCGCGCAAGTCTGCACTGGAAAAACTGAGGCCTGAGCGCATGAGCGATCGTTGGACCATGCCCGCTCCACCCAAGACCTGGGCATGCAGCGTGCTTGTAAAAAGCAAGCACGCCAAGGTCAAGAGGCACCCCAATTTGCCAAACACTCTGTGTGATGAGCTCAAGTGCGTCACGTGTGAACTGCTGGGCTTGGTGGGACGCAAAGAGCTGGCTTTTTTCATGGAAGGCTGGGCATCAAGTCGATAAATTGCAAAGTACCCGCTCTGTGCCCGTGTTGCCTTCATCGTCAACCCAGTTGAGCTCAAGCCAGCCGCTGTGGGGCAAGATCACACTGAATTGCAAAAAAGGGTTGGCTGACGTACCCGTGCCGAGTTCGCCAGAAAAGAGGGTGATGCCATCGAGATCGAAGCTGAAGTGATGGATGACGTTTTTTGTAATCGCTGCTCCCGAGATGTCATGGCGAAATCCTGTCTCCATGGGGTGTTGGATCAAGATGCGAATGTCCATTTTGACCCCCACCTTGGGGTTTGGGGGCAAGAGAATGCGAGCGGTCATAACGAGGCGTCCAGGCAAGCCGATTCGGTGACTTCAACGCTGGCCACTTGACCCCACCACGTGTCATCCGACGTGAGTGCCAAGACCCAAATGCGTTGCGAGCCATTGAGCCGGATGCGAGTGGAGAACTCAAGCCGCGTTTGGGTGGGGGTGAATTGCAAGTTCGAGACCATGGGCCTGGGGTTGCGCTCGGACAGAACCACCAGACGTTTGACGTGATCGGCCTGGGTTTGTGGGCCATCGACCCACACCTTCAAGGGCACCGAGTGACCATTGTCGGCCAAGCGCGGAATGCTCACATGCACCCGCTCTAGGGTCACACGGCCAGATTGGGTGAGACTCTTAAAGAGCGCGCGAAAATCCTCACTCTCGCGCTCCAAAGCCTGTGCTTGGACCCGCTGCAAAGGCAAGAGCGCGCCGACGGCTCCCAAGCCCAACGCGCCTAGGCGCGAGAACCCATTCAGGGTGAAGAGCTGAGCAAGGGTTTGCAGGCTGTGTCGTTTGGCGTTCATTTCAAGGTGCTCAAGTAAGCAAGGACTTGGCGCAATTGTGCCTCACTGAGAAGGGTTTGACCTTTGAACTTGGGGTCCACCTGGCTCAAGCCGTCTGTGGAGAAGTAGGGCGGCATGATGGTGTAAGGGTTCACTCGGCGTGAGTCTTTCACCCGCACCTCAATGGCTTGTGCACTCAGTCTTGAGGCCACACCGCCCAAGGGCGGTCCCAAGTCCCCCATGGCACCAAGGTGCTCAGGGATTTGGTGGCACAAAGTGCATTGACCTTCACGACTCACCGCAACCGCTTTGCCAGCCCGAGCATCGCTTGAGAGATCACTCTGGGTCGAGGCGTCCTTCGGGACGGCATTGACCAAGGCTGGCATGTCTTGACGAGGCTGGGTTTGAGCTTGGGCCTGGGCCAGCCCCAGTCCAAGGCCCACGCCTTCATGCAGCCCAAGACTCACGATGAACGCGCTAGAAAACCTCAAGAAAAAATCACGCATGATCCACCCATAGATTCACCCAACGCGAGATCTAGCCTTGGCTTGAACTCAGACCAATTCCAGGCCAGAGTTTTTCAGCGGCAAGGAGCGAACCGGTTGGCCTGTGGCGCGGAAGATGGCGTTGATGACCGCTGGGGCCACCACACAGATGGTGGGCTCACCCAC
>CAIPFK010000177.1 GCA_903864315.1 uncultured Burkholderiales bacterium
ACCTCAAAGAAACCAGGCTTGGTTTGTCGTCATCTCGGCCCATGGTCTGGCGCCACAACTCCTCAGCGCCTGCGCTGCCTGCGCTGATAGCGCCACCCAGGCCTTGAAGACCCGTCACCATGGCCTTTGATCCTGCGTCCCTCCATCCTGCCTCAGCCGAGGTTTTTTGAACCAGCGCGTCCAAGGCATTGAGGTCTTCGGTTTTGACGCTCACGTCTGGCGTGGGTGCTGGCGAGCTTGACTTCAAGCCCACATTGGCATTTGCTTTGTGGGCCTGCAAAGCCTGAGGTGCCACCCAAGGTGATGCCGCGGTAGGGCCCGAGCGATCGTCAAAATCGGCCACCATCATTTTGGAGTTGATCGCCTCCACCTCTTTGGCCACATCCACCGTGTTCATGCCCGACGGTGTGCCCGGCGGTGTGCTTGACGTTGCTCCAGGCATGGACGGCAAGGACGGCAATGTGGGCATTGCCGGCAAGCCAGGCAAGGGGCCACCCAGACTTGAAGGACGGCCCTCAACTTTGGTCGGCGCTGGGTTGAGCCAGGTCTGATGGGCTTGCTCACCCAATCCATTGAGAAACGGGATGGCACTTGGGGTGGGTGCAACTGGGGGTGAGACATTTGCAGCACTTGACAAGGAGAAAGCAGCCGGCGGGCTCACGACAGCTTGGGCAATTTGCGTGGCCAAGCCACTCGAGCTGTAAGCATCGTCGACCCACGTCGTGCCCTTGTCGAGCAACACTTTATCGTTCGCATTGAGCTTGGAGGCGACGTCTCGCACGACCTCATCGGCGGTTTTGAGGGTGGGCTCGCTGGCGGTGGTGAGGAGCGCCAACGCCACAATCATGATCATGAGCAAGGCGAAAACCCAGACGATCAAATTCTTGGGTGGCAAGCCTTTGGGCAACTCAACCACGGGCTTCAAGAGTTCTTCGGCACCCATCACCGCCCACTTCCAAACCAAGACGAGGCTTGCTTGACATCTTTGGTGATTTTGACCTCAGCCTCCCCGAGTTTGAGCACCAAGCCTGCATGCACTCCTTGCACGACGATGTAGTGCACTTCAACACTGTAGTTGACCAATTGCGTGAGCCCAGCATTCCAAGCAAACACAGCGGGGAAATTTTGGTAATGGTCGGGCAGTCGGATGAAGGTTTTGTCACCATCATCAAAGACACTCAAGGGCTTGAAGTCAGCATTGCCTTCAATCAAATAATTGGTTCGAATCAAATCCAAATGGATTCGCCTGCTCTGTGAACTGTGTTGAACATTGGGCTCGGTTGCGTCAACCCGCTCGTTGGCTTGGCTTGGCTGGAAAAACTGGCGTGCGCCCAGGCCTCGCAGCGACGCTTTCTGCGGCAAAACGGGCAGCCCATCGGCGCTTTGCTCTTGCACCTCATCGAGCCTTAAAACAGGGGTATTCCAAGAAACCCGTTGATACCATTTGCCTGTCCCCTCCTTGGTCGAGCGCAAGATGAGCGGATACTCGCGCGCATTGGTGATCAACGTGACACTGGTGGTGAGGCCATCGTATTTGGGTCGAATGAGCACATGGCGTCGATTGGCACTGAGCACGACACTGAAGTTCGCAGTGTCCCCCACCACCAGCGTGTTCACCGCTTCATCCTCTGCCAGTTGCACATGCGTCACCACCTTGGGGCGGGTGAGAACGAGGTAAGTGCGCTCGGCGTCATAGTCAAAGGTGACCAGTCTTGCGTCTGCGCTCACCCAGGTGGCGTCCTCCTCGGACCAGACCGCTTGTGCAAGACAACAAAAAAAGAGACCCCACACCAGTCCCCACCTGAGGCAAGAGCTCCATGTCAGAGCGTGAACATTGCGTTTGTCATGGATGCGACCCTCAAAAAGCGCCCAGGCCAGGGGGTGAGACCGCTCGCGTGCGATACGCCCAGCTTTTGAGCGAAGCGTGATGGAGCTCTTCATGAGGATCAACGCCAATGGAGCCAACACATTCACCCCCTTCATTGCAAACTGTCTTGGAGACGCTCAAAGTGGGTGATGACAAAACCCAGGGGGTTGTCTTGCAAGCCTTTTTCATCAACCGACGGCTCGATCACGTAATGGATCGTAAAACGCCACTTCGTGAGCAAGGCCGGCCCCGTGGAGATGCGTTCACTCGTTTGGGCAAAGATGAAGATGATGTTGTCTTGTGAGACATCGGCCGAATTGATCTCGGTCGTGCGAATGAGCCCAGGGGTTTTGGCCATGCGCTCAAACGGTCGCTCGGTGGCCAAGTACTCCTTGAATTCCGCCCGGGCCTTGCCCGCCACCCGAGTCGAGGCCCGGGCCAAGTCGCGCCGACTCAAAAAGGGGTCGATGGACATGAGGTTGCGCACAAAGTTCTTGCCTTCGGCTGCGATCAACTTCGGCGAGACGACAAACTCTTGGGCTTGAACCGGCTTGGCCAGGACTTGGCCCGAATCGTTGTCGACTTTGACCATGTAGGGGATGGTTTTGACAAGCGGTGTCATGAAGCAAATGGCCCCCACCAAGGCCAGCAGCAGCAGCAGTTCGACGAATGCAAAAACGCACCAACGCGCACCTTGCACTTGGGCGCTCATCAATAACTGGCTAAAGACACGCTTTTCTTGCGTGTTGAGCGAAGGCGGCATATTGCCCAACTCATTGAGCTTTTTGGCCATGGAAGAAGATCGAAAGAACATGGAGTCATCATGCTCTGAATATCTTCAAATTCATCACTCAAAAAACTCGTGTTTTGAGGGGATTTAAAGTTCCAAATGATTGGAAAACACCACTCAATCGCTGGGCTGGCCATGAGCTCGAGCAAGACCCTTGAAAAAAAGTGATCCGCTCACGGGTGACTAGAGCTTATTCAAGCCTGCTGGAAAGAGTGATGGAAGGAGTGATGGACGCCTGTCGCCGGGGTTTCACCAAGTTTTTATCAAGGTGTGGTGAACACGGGTAGATTCAACACCGATTGGCGCAATCCCTGCGATCAAGGCCTGCGCGCAGTCGTTCACGCGTGGACAAACCTGGCCTGGGATTAGTATTGACCTGGGCGCACGCTGACGCTTGGCTTTTGCTCATTGGGCAAATAGGTAGACGCGTAGATCCCCAACTGAGAAGCGTACTTGATTTGGCTTTGATAGTTGAACTCATGATAGCGCGCAAGCATCAACTCCACGAGTTGTTGGGCTCGTGTTTTTAAGCGAATGTGAAATGTGAATTTCATTTTCAATTCTCCCAAAAGCGGTTGTTCAAATAATGAATATATCGCAATTCTTTAAACAGTGTATATAGTTTATACCCTTAGCGACCGATTAACAACACTTCAAGGCAATTTCCAGTGCAGTGGGGGTGTTTCACGGTGCAGTGATTGAATCGGCGCAAGTGGCAAAAACTCCAACCTTTCTAGAGCCTGACAGACGAGCGGGTGAAGTGAGCTTGCCCAAAGGCCTGTGCCACCGCACCCGGCGTTGTGAACCAAATTTGGCTCTCAAAACGCTGCAAGTACTGCAAGGCTTGGCGCAAATATTTGAGCCGGTAGGGCTGCCCAACAATGTAGGGATGCAAGGCAATCCCCATCACCAAAGACTGCTCTCGACCCGCACAGTAGGCCTGCTCGAGCATCACCTCGACTTGGTCTTGGATCATCAAGGCAAAGTCCTTCATGTCCATTTGTCTGTGCATCACCATCGGGATGTCATTGAGCTCTTGTGGGTAGGGCACCGACAACAGCGCCTGACCCCCAGCGGTTTTGAGGGGAGTGGGTTGATCGTCATGACAGTAATTCAAGGTGTATTGAAAACCCATTTGCGCCAACAAATCTGGCGTGTGGTGGGACTCCGACAGCCAAGGCGACAACCAGCCTTTGGCGGATTGTCCCCACTCGCGCGTGATGGTCTCTTGGCACGCTTGGATCATGGCGGCCTCCCCCTCCACGCTCAAATCGGATTGGCGCTGGGCATTGGTGTAACCGTGCCCTATCATCTCGTCGCCTCTCGAATGCAAGGCCTTCAACACCTCGGGACAATGTTCATACAGTGAGGTGTTGATGATCGCCCCCAAGGGGAGTTGTCTCTCATCGAACAAGTCCAAGCAACGCCACACACCCACTCGGTTGCCGTATTCACGCCACATGTAATTGAGCACATCGGGCTGCGGCGACACAGGCCCCAGACACCCGCCCAGACCGTCTCCAAAGGAGAAATGCTCCACATTGAACCCCACATAGACAGCCAAACGCTTGCCATTGGGCCATGAAAAATCAGCACGATCATTGATGCCTTGGTAGGCAAACCGTTCATTGGGACGTATCGGGTACATAAGGGGGCTCAAGCGGCAAGAACAGGGCATGAAAACATCCCTAGCTTCTAGCAAAATTCGATCCAGCTTTTGATCTCTTTAAGCCTCAATCGCCTAAAAACGCACCGCTTTGGCGCAAAACGCGACCATTCCCAGCGTCGCCTCTACCTCTGGAGCAGGGAAGGCCACATGCGCTGCATCACCCGGTCCTTGAGTCGGTAATGGTGCCAAAGTGCAAACAGTGCATGCAAGCCCGCCAACCCCATCAGCACATAAGCGATGATTTCATGGATATTGACAAGGAGTCGACGCATGGGTTTGTTGCTCGGGTCAAAGGGCGCAATGGTGAAGAGGTCAAACATATTCACACCGCGAAACCAAACGGCGACGATGCCACTGCTCACCATCGCCACCATGATGACATATAGCAGCACATGAAAAAACTGCACCGCGGTGGCTTGTCGCCCCTCATGGACAGGATCAAGTTGCACGCCAAAGCGGCGTCGCCAAAGGACGCGATACACCAAGAGAAGAGCCAATAGCGCTCCCAATGCAATGTGCACGCTCCTCACCATGATCTTGGGCTCTCCGCGGGGAACCCAATCGATCCCCAGTCCCAACCCAAAGAGCATCACAATAAAAAGCGCACTGCCCCAATGCAGCCAACGGGTGGTGGAGTCATACGAATTCAAGGTTTGAGCATCCTGCATGGGTCTAGAGAGCCTTCAAAATAATTTCCAAATGGAATGGATGGGTGTTTCGTGCTTTGGATCAACATCAGCCCACCCTCTTCATTTTACGCAAATCAAAAGACTGTTTGATTACAGATTAGCTCAGAGCTGGAGAATTTATAAAACTTAATAATTCATATCCACTCGAATTTCATGCATTGGAGATGAATGGGCCGTGATGAGAGCACGCTCGAACGCATGAAATAGGAGTCTCAGAGTGAGCTAAAATAATTTCTCGCGATTGGAATGAACGCCAATGATTCGCGTGAAGTCTAGTTAACACGGTTGACAGTCAAGGTTTCTAGCATTATCGTATTGGTATCAATACTTCTTGATTATTCGGACCCATGATCACACAAGTCGACATACAACAAAAGAGCTCATTTCAACGACAGACTGCCCTCGTGTGATTCATGCCACTTGTGTGCCACACCCCTTGTGGACCACTTTCACCATGTCCGACTTCAACCCATCCCCCCATTTCAATATCATGCAGCGCAACATTTTTCGTGCGCCATGTTTTTTTGCGTCCAGTGCACTTTAGGAGAACCGTTTGGAAGAGACAAATACTAAAAATCCGGATTACTTTCACAAAGTGGTCGACTGTCAGTGGGCTTGCCCTGCTCACACACCCGTGCCCGAATACATCCGATTGATTGGTCAAGGCAAGTACAGTGATGCGTACATGGTCAACTGGACCTCAAATGTCTTTCCTGGCATTTTGGGCAGAACGTGTGACCGCCCGTGCGAGCCCGCATGCCGACGCTCACGGGTTGAAGAGAACAATGGAGAAACGCCAGAACCCGTGGCCATTTGCCGCTTAAAGCGCGTGGCCGCAGATTTCAAAGAGGATGTGAGTGCCCGCATGCCCTCCATTGCCCCATCCAATGGCAAAAAAGTGGCCTTGATCGGTGCAGGACCATCCTCCTTGACCGTGGCTCGCGACTTGGCCCCTTTGGGCTACCAAGTGACAATTTTTGACGGCGAGAAAAAAGCCGGTGGTTTCATTCGCTCTCAAATTCCAAAGTTTCGCTTACCCGAATCTGTGATCGACGAAGAAACCGGCTACATCCTCAACATGGGCGTGACCTTCAAGTCTGGCGTTCGCATCGAGTCCATGAAAAAAATCTTGAGCGAGGGCTATGACGCGGTGTTCGTGGGCTCAGGCGCACCCAGAGGGCGTGACTTGGAAATTCCTGGTCGCAATGAAGCCAAAGCCAACATCCACATCGGTATCGATTGGTTGGCGTCTGTCTCCTTTGGTCATGTGACCAGCGTGGGCAAAAAAGTGATCGTGTTGGGGGGTGGCAACACCGCCATGGATTGCTGTCGCTCAGCCCTTCGCTTGGGCAGCAGCGATGTCAAAGTCATTGTGCGCAGTGGCTACGAGGAAATGAAAGCCTCGCCATGGGAAAAAGAAGACGCCATCCACGAAGGCATCCCATTCATCAACTACCATGTGCCCAAGACCTTTGAGCACAAAGACGGTCAATTGGTGGGCATGACCTTTGAAGTGGTCAAAGCGGTGTATGACGACAAAGGACGACGCAACCTGGTCCCCACGGGTGAGCCCGATGCGTACTTTGAATGTGACACCGTCCTCTTGGCGGTGGGTCAAGAAAACGCATTCCCTTGGATCGAAAATGACCTTGGCATCCAGTTCAATCAATGGGGTCTGCCCGAACTCAACAAAACCACCCACCAATCGACTCTTGCCCAAGTGTTTTTTGGTGGCGATGCGGCCTTTGGCCCCAAGAACATCATCACCGCTGTGGCCCATGGCCATGAGGCGGCGGTCTCCATCGATTTGTTTTTGAATACCAAGTCGGTGGACGTGCGTCCCTCACCGATCACCAACTTGATGTCGCAAAAAATGGGCATCCACGAGTGGAGCTACCACAACGATGTCTCCAACGACACGCGTTTCAAAGTGCCATGGGCAAAGGCCGAGAAAGTGCTCGCCAGCATCAAGATCGAGGTTGAACTCGGCTTTGACGCGGCGACGGCTTTCAAGGAGGCTCACCGCTGCTTGAATTGCGATGTGCAAACGGTCTTCACACACGAAACCTGCATCGAGTGCGATGCGTGTGTCGATATCTGCCCCATGGACTGCTTGAGCATCACGGCCAATTCAGAAGAAGAGGAGTTGCGCCATCACTTGAAGGCCCCCGCGACCAATTTGGACCAAGACATCTACGTCTCAAGCGGCCTCAAATCGGGGCGCGTCATGGTCAAAGACGAAGACGTGTGCTTGCACTGCGGATTGTGCGCTGAGCGCTGCCCTACAGGCGCTTGGGACATGCAAAAATTCCTACTCAACACCGCCCAAGCAGGCGCCACGGTTTAAGCCCTTCAAGACCAACACCGTCAATCTCAAACCTTACACACTTCCAACACCCTTAGGTCCATCATGAAAAAAATCGAGGCAATCAATGACTTTGTCATTAAATTTGCAAACGTCAATGGTTCGGGCTCTGCTTCGGCCAACGAGCTCTTTGCCAAAGCCATCTTGCGCATGGGAGTTCCTGTCAGCCCCAGAAACATTTTTCCCTCTAACATCCAAGGATTGCCCACTTGGTATGAAGTTCGGGTGAACGAGAAAGGCTACCTTGCCCGACGCGGCGGCGTGGACATGATGGTGGCGATGAACCCACAGACTTGGGGAGCGGACTTGGCCGAGGTGGGCGAAGGCGGCTATCTCTTTTACGACTCATCGCGCCCCATCCCCGCATCCGAGTTCAGAGAGGATTTGAACGTCATTGGCGTGCCCTTGACCGAGATCAGCAACAACAACTACAAAGAGCCCCGCCAGCGCCAACTCTTTAAGAACATCATCTACATTGGTGCGCTCTCCGTGCTCTTGGGCATTGACGTCGATGTCTTTGAAAAGCTCTTTGCCGAGCAATACAAGGGCAAAGAAAAACTCCTCACCTCCAACATGCAAGCGCTCAATTTGGGCCGAGACTATGTCAAAGCCCACATGAGTTACCCCATTGGACTGCAGGTCAAACGCGCAGACAATGTGGGCAACAAAATCTTCACCGACGGCAACAGTGCGGCGGCCTTGGGTTGCGTTTATGGTGGCGCCACCGTCGCGGCTTGGTACCCCATCACGCCCTCCTCATCCGTGGCAGAAGCCTTCCAGCGCTATTGCGACAAGTTTCGCATTGACCCCATCACCCACCAACACCGCTACGCCATTGTGCAAGCGGAAGACGAGTTGGCCTCCATTGGCATGGTGGTCGGTGCAGGCTGGAATGGCGCTCGCGCTTTCACCGCCACTTCGGGCCCAGGCATCTCGTTGATGACCGAGTTCATTGGTTTGGCGTATTTTGCTGAAATTCCTGTGACCATCATCAATGTGCAGCGCGGTGGGCCCTCGACTGGCATGCCCACGCGCACACAGCAGTCCGATTTGCTCGCTTGTGGCTACGCCTCGCACGGTGACACCAAGCACGTGATGCTATTTCCCCAAGACCCGCACGAGTGCTTTGAGCACGCAGCAACCGCACTCGACTTGGCCGACCGGCTCCAGACCCCCGTGTTTTTGATGACCGATTTGGACATCGGCATGAACCAACGGTTGAGCAAACCCTTTGAGTGGGATGACAGCAAGTTCTATGACCGCGGTAAGGTGATGACTGCCGAGGAGCTCACAGCTGGCAAAGACTTTGGTCGCTACAAGGATGTGGACGGCGACGGCATTCCCTGGCGCACCTTGCCCGGCACTCACCCCACCAAGGGGAGCTACTTCACCCGTGGGACCACGCGCGACCCATATGCACGTTATTCGGAAAAAGGCGTGGACTACATCTACAACATGGAGCGCTTGATGAAAAAGTTCAAGACCGCGGCCACCATCGTGCCCCAGCCCATTGTGAGCAAGTCCAGCGAAAAAACGCCTTATGGGGTGATTTACTTTGGCTCCACCACACCGGCCATGGAAGAGTCCTTGGATGCATTGAGACTTGAAGGCATTCACTTGGATGCCATGCGCTTGAGGGCCTTCCCCTTCCCCGACTCGGTCGCCGAATTCATTCACGCCCACGACAAGGTGTTTGTGGTGGAGCAAAATCGGGATGCTCAAATGCACACCTTGATCACCACCGAACTCGAGATCGATGGCTCGGACTTGAGCAAAGTCTTGCACTACGATGGCACGCCCATCACCGCGCGCTTCATCTCCCAAGCGATTCGCGCCCAGATCACCAAATTGAAAACCAGCACACCCTCACCCCGTGAAAAGGAGTCTGTATGACCTTCATTACAAAACCCGTCCTCCATCACCCGACCCTTGCTCAAAACAAAGTCGGCTACACCCGCCGTGACTACGAAGGTCGCGTCTCGACACTGTGTGCGGGTTGTGGACACGACTCCATCTCTGCGGCCATCATCCAGGCTTGCTGGGAGCTCGACATTGAGCCCCACCGCGTGGCCAAGCTCTCGGGCATTGGTTGCAGCTCCAAGACCCCGGACTATTTCCTGGGTGCCTCGCATGGCTTTAACACCGTGCATGGCAGAATGCCCTCGGTCCTCACGGGTGCCAATTTGGCCAATCGAGAGTTGCTCTACTTGGGCGTCTCCGGTGACGGTGACTCGGCCTCGATTGGTCTTGGGCAATTCGCCAACGCCATGCGCCGTGGTGTGAGGATGGCCTACATTGTGGAGAACAATGGCGTGTATGGGCTCACGAAGGGTCAATTCTCGGCCACCGCAGACCGTGGCTCCAAGAGCAAAAAAGGCGTCATCAATAGCGACAGTCCGATTGACTTGGTGGGATTGGCACTTCAACTCGGTGCAACCTATGTGGCGCGCGGGTTCTCTGGCGACAAAGCCCAACTCGTGCCCTTGATCAAAGGCGCCATTGGACACGGCGGTGCGGCCTTCATTGACGTGATCAGCCCTTGCATCGCCTTCAACAACCATGACGGCAGCACCAAGAGTTATGACTATGTCAGAGAGCACAATGAGGCCGTGAGTCGCATCGATTTCATGCCCCATCGCTCTGAGATCACCACCTCTTACGCCAGCGGTGAAGTCGTTGAAGTCGAGCAACACGATGGGCGCTTTTTGAGGCTTCGAAAGCTTGAAGAGAACTACGACCCCACCGACCGTTATGCGGCGTTGAGTTACATGAACGAGCACCATGAAAAGGGTGAAGTGGTCACGGGTCTTTTGTACCTGGATCCGCACGCGCTGGACTTGCATGCGGCCCAAAACACGACCCACCAACCCCTGAACTCCTTGAGAGAAGCGGACTTGTCGCCGGGCAGCGACATGCTTGCCAAAATCAATGCTTCTTTAAGGTAAGCAAGCATTCCTCGGTGAAGGGCCAGTTCGAACACAGACCCCCTTGCCAAAGAACTCAATTCCAGTGTGCACAAAGGCTCTCTCTCTCACAAAGAGCCCTAACACACTGGTTTTTTTTTGGGGTTCACTTGACTTGTCGCGAGATGAAATTGAAGCCGATGTCACATTGAATGCCCAAAGCCCAAGTATTCAAGAATTACAACTTTCGTGCTATAAAAAACCATAAAACCCCATTGAATGAGCACTAAATAATTGTTTTAGAGCTCACACTTCACTTGAAGGTTAACCCCCTTTAGAGCGGATGTCATATTTCTTTGTTAGGATTGTAAAGTTATGTATTCTTTCATAACCCCAACAATCCAACAAGGAAAAAGTGAATGAAAAAAATCGCATTGATCGCATCATTGTTAAGCGTCTCCGCTTTTGCCGCTGGCCCACACTGGGATTACAGCGAAGTCGCAAAATGGGGAGACTTGGCCGAGGATTACAAAACCTGCAAGCTTGGGGCAAATCAGTCCCCCATTGATATCAAAACCACTGCCACAGAAAAAGCCAGCTTAAGTCCCATCAAAACAGCCTACAACGCGGTGACTGGCGAAGTGGTCAACAACGGTCACACCATCCAAGTGAATTTGAAAGATGCAGGCTCTGCAGCAGTGCCCAGCGGCAGTTACAACTTGTTGCAGTTTCACTTTCACACCCCCAGTGAAGAAAAAATCAATGGCGCCAACTATCCAATGGTTGCACATTTGGTTCACAAAAATGAAGCTGGCAACTTGGCCGTCATTGCCGTCCTTTTCAAAGAAGGCAAAGAAAACGACACCTTGAAAGACGTGTTTGCCAACATGCCCGATAAGGAAGGCTCCAAAGCCCTGCCCTCAACGCTGGATGCCACCAAAATGCTGCCCGCCAACTTGGGCTTTTACGCCTTCACTGGCTCTTTGACCACCCCCCCATGCAGTGAAAGTGTTGCATGGCAGGTTCTCAAGACGCCGGTTGAATTGTCAAAAAATCAAATCGCCTCTTTCAAGAAAATTTTTGCAATGAACGCAAGACCAGTTCAGCCCTTGAATGGTCGCAAAGTACAAGAAGCGAATTGATTGCAAAAGTAGCGTCGCCTCAAAGCATCATGAGGATGCTTTGAGGTTTGAAGGATGAACAGTCACCGAGCATTCCTCGGCTTGGTGACTGGCTCAAGATTGCAGGCAGCAACTGATCACCAAGGGTATCTTGCAACCCTCCCGATTTCGAAACGAACACGACCAACAGCCCAATTTTCTGCTGATTGGTGGGCAACGATGACCCAAGTGCGCAAAAGAGTTCGTGGAGTGAAGCTGGTTTTTTCGCCCGGAGATGAATGGGTTGAATTGGGGTTGAGTGATCTTTCAACAAAACATCAACTTGCATACCGTTTCATTTGAAATAGAGTGTGGCTGTCTAGGAGCAGGCGTCGTCAACAATATTGGCCAAAATTCTGTCAGTTTCTATTGAGCAAGTCCCTCTCCCCTCCTGCCTTAGAAACATCTTCACGTGAGCCCAACAAACGATTCACCCCGTCACAGACAAGGCACCCAGGGACTTCTTTTTAACCCTTTCGCAGGTGAGCGGACCAAGTCCAAGTCCCATGGGGAGATCGCTCTTGAGCGATTGATCACCACCAGAACTTGGGTTCTACAAATATCCCAGCGATGCAACGCCATCCAATGCAAAGAGGACTGGCAATTGAAGGGTCTAGTTTTGACCTCACACAGCGTGTCCTTCGTTTTATGAGTCTGGCGACGACCCATCAAGAGCGTTCTTTTTTAATGTTCCCCCAACAACATATCGGGTGAGGTCAATACCCGGCGTATTGATCGGTCCGTGACTCTTGACCCTTCCGGTGACAGCCCTGTCCTTTGATTGCGTTTGGGCAACACTTCAAAGAAGCTTGATGTGAATCAATGGCGCCTTGGTCGTTCTCACTCACACTGGACTTCAAGGCAGGAGACTGTCTCTCGTGCCGTACTTCAAAAGGAGTAAGCCATGAACAGCATACTCAAAATCGCTTGGACCTTCGCCATGGTGTGCATGGTGAGTTGGAGCCATGCCTCCATCACCAACCCTTGCACCCATCAAACGAACAACAATGCACGCAACAACTGCGAAGCCTTGTACCAACTCAATGCCCTCTTTTGCGAAAAAGTCACCAATTTGGACAGCAAGCTCAGTTGCATTTTAAAAATCAAAGACAAACAGCGTCTCTTGGCGAAACAAGAAGAAGACCATTACCAAAGACGCTGAGCGCAGATTCAAGTCAGTTGAAATTTGATGAGCAGTCCCACTGAGGACAGCATGAGGATTGAACGCTCGACAACGCCCAACCCAAACAAAACCGCCAACATCATGAAAAACTTCACGCCCCACACTGCGCCTGCCCATTCACTGGCCCACTGCCCGACGTGGTTCGTGGTCTTCTTGTACCTCACCTCATTTGGGTTGGTCTTTTATATCCTCTTGCAAATTTATACGTCGCTTGAAATTTTGTAATCCAAGCCTATTTAATCCAAGCGCCTGTGCCAAAGCAAGCGTGAGCCGTGCACCTGAGCATTCCTGCATGGTGCGACCACTCGTTGACGATGCCACCACCTAGGTTTTACCAGGGGGAGTGTCGCCAACACCGATCCCTATAATGCCTTGGCGCTGGGTGCATTTCGCGCTCAAGGCATGAACCCCCTTTTATCAAGTGAGTCACCGATGTTCAATTCCAAAGTACTGAGTCGTGTTGTTTTATCAATTTTTTTGACCCTGAGCTTCAATGTGGCCACAGCGGGCACCTACTCCAGACTGCCCGACTTGCCTGACCCTGCGGTCGATCCGATTCTCAAAAAAGAGCAAGAAGAAAGGAAGGCCGCGGGCGGCTCCATCATCAATTTGCAACTCACCACTGGTCACGCCCCCAAAATCATGATCGCCACGGTAGGACTGGCCAAGGCGCTCAGACTTGATGCGATCACGCCGCGCTACATCCGCGAGGTCGCCATCATCCGCACCGCTGGCGTTGTGGGATCGGACTATGAGCTTGGTCAACATTACGCATTGGCCAAGGCTTGTCGCTATGACAATGACAAAATTCAGGCCATCCAAACTTGGCAAAAGTCAACCTTGTTCGATCAAAAAGAGCGGGCCGTGCTGGCTTATGTGGAAGAGATGACCCATGGTGGCGACGTGAGTGACCCCACGTTCGATCAATTGGGTCAATTTTTCAGCACACAAGAAATCGTGGAGATCACGCTCACCATCTCCCAATACTTTGGCAATGGACTCGTGACCAAAGCGCTTCGCATCAAACCCGAAACCGACGGACGCGTCACCTATCCCGGGAAATGCTAAATCCCTGGCGTATGGCCATCGGCCCACGCGAAGGTGCATCGTGTGGGCTCTCTGGGGTTCAACTCGACCAGATTTGCACAATCTCTTGGGTGCTCACCACGGGCGTGGTCCAAGAGCGCAAGAAGTCAATGCTCCTGTCGTGCGCAGCTTGGGTGTAGGAGCCACACGCATCCTCGGCCACCACCGTGTAGTACCCCAACGCTGCCGCGTGACGGCAATTGAACTCCACCCCAATGTCCGTCGCAACCCCTGCAATCACGAGGGTGTTGATGCCCAATGTTTTAAGACGCAGATCAAACGGCGTGTCAATGAACAAGGAGGGCTGACTCTTGGGGATGACGATGTGGTGAGGCAGCGGTGTCAATCCATCCAAAAACTGCGCATCGTCACCACCGGCTTTCATGGTCTCTTTTAAAAGACTGGGGTGAGCCACTTTTTGTTTTTTCATGAGAAAGAGCAAAAAAGGCCCTGTGGTGTGCTCAAGGCTGGGCAACAGGTGTTGACTCCAAAACACCGGAATCCCAAGGGGCTCCGCGGCGGCCAACAGTCTGGCGGCATTGGCCTTGACTTGCTCGGTATTGCTGGCCTTTCCCGCCAAGCCTTTTTGCATGTCCCACATCAACAAGGCCACCCCTTTGGGGTCAATGAATTCGGACAACTGGGTGGGTAAATTACGCAACATGACCTCAACACAAACAAGACAATAAACAATGAAACATCAATTGCAACAGCAATAGCAACAGCAATAGCAACAGCAAAACAAACCAAGAGCGATCAATCAAACCCTCAAAATCTCCAGCTTTCAAGACCTCACTGCAGTTTCTCCTTGAGCCAATCGGCCGTCAAGGGTCGGAACTTGTACGGAATGTTAAAGCACACATGGTTGCCCTCTTCATAGACCACCAACTCGGCGTGTCCTTTCATGGAGTTGGCAAGGAGGGTGCCCTCGCTCACAGGAATGATCTTGTCTCCCGCACCAAACACAATCAGGGTGGGGCATGCAATCAACGGGGCATAGGACGTCATGTTGAGTTCATGGGCAAACTCCAACGCCTCTTTGAGCGTGGCTTTGTGCGAGCGAATTCGAAACACTTCTTGTGAAACAGCCGGCATTTGCGGCAAAACAGGACCAAAATTGAACGGTCCACAATTGGTCACACACGCTTTGAGTCGTGGCTCCAAGGCCGCACACAAGGGCGAATAAAACGCCCCCAAGCTTTGTCCCACGACACCTGCGCGATTGACATCCACACGGGGATTGCTGGCCAAATGGTCCAGCACTGCCGCCATCGCACCCCCCCAGTCGAGTGAAATGGGGAAATGCGCTGCCGACTCGCCTTGCCCGGGCCCATCCAAGGTGATGGTGGCCAAGCCGCGACTCAAAAACGAGTCGCTCCAAGAGTGCAATTCTTCCTTGCATGCATCGAGTCCTGGCAAAATGATGGCCAAGGCCGCGCGAGGGGCATGGGCGTCATCGCTGGGCAGGCGCAAATACGCATGGATAAAGTCCCCACGGTAAGGGATCTTGAGTTTTTGCATGGGGTGCGGCGTGTGGCTTGCGGCCAGCGCATAGCACCTGAGCATGTGGCTTTGCGCCAGAGCAAACTCTTGGGGCACCGCCGCGAAGAGGTGCTTGGCATAGTGGTAATAAATGGCAGCTCTGAGCCAAGCCTCGGCCGCCGTGATATCACGCCCCAAATCCTTGGCCACTTGCGCACTGTGCTCATGGCGCTGAGCCTCCTCGGACCACAAACGACACCAGTCCGACCATTGATCAATGCGCTTGACCAATCGCTGCATGTCGTTGGCATCCACGCCAGTGGCAACATAACGGGGGATGAAATGATTGAAAATCAGATCGACTTGTGGATCACGAGACATGGTGTGGCGTGCTTTCGCGGCTTGAGAAACCGAAGAGGTGAATGAAAACCTAAGAACCGCAGCCTCAGGACATTGATTCTGATGTGTCGAGAAGTCTCAGCGTTTGGGTAAAAATTCTTCGGTGGTAAATTTACTCAAATTTTGCTTGGCACTCATCATCCCCATGTCCAACATCGATTGAGAAATCACCTCCATGGCAGCATTGTCAAATTTCCCCGTGTTGTTGTAGTGTGGCATCAACATGTCGTACAGCTTGTTGGAGAGCTCGTTGCTCATGTTGAGCGTTTCGCTGGAAATTTTGGCGGTTTCAGCCTTGTGGGTCTTCATGTAATCCAATCCATCGAACCAACACTTCATGAATTTCTTGACACCATCGGGGTTGGCGGCAATGATTTTGTTGCTCGCATAGATCACGTGAATGTGAAACTTGGGCACGATGTTGCCAAAGCGCACCAAGGTGCGACCACTGCCCTCCTCCTCCAAATGACCTGCAGTGCCCGCCTCCACCACCATGCCATCAATTTGTTTGGTCTTCAAGGCCGCCGTTTGCGCACTGAAACTGCCCAATGGCACCATTTGCATACCGGCCCTGCCCCATCCTTGTTGGAGTGACAACTCACCCGCGGCCCACTCGGTGAGGGACCCTTTGGTGGACATGCTCACTCTTTTGCCCTTCAAGTCGTCTACGGTTTTGATCGGCCCATCCTTCAAGACCACCAAGGCCAAGTCTTCCGGTGCATCGGACATGGCTGCAATGGCTTTCTCAGGGGCGCCTTTGAATAAAAATCCCAGCTCAGGTCCCGCTCCAAGGCCAATGTCCACGCTGTCGGCGGTCAAGGCTTGGTGCAACTGGGCGCTACCGCTGAAGACCGTTTTTTGGATCTCCAAATCCTGCGCTTTGCAAGCCCCGATTTTGACGGCCACATCCAAGGGAATGAAGGAATACGTGGGTTGAGACAAGCCCACGCGCAGCACAGTGGCGGCTTGAATGCTTGACGCGCAAACTGCCATGAGCCCCAAACACGCCCATAAAAAAGGGATTCGAGTATTTTTAAAACTGTTCATGATTTTTAACTTTCATAGGTGCAATCAGAAGATAAGAGTCCGCTCAATGTTCATGTCGTTGTCATTGTCTCTTCGCGAGTCGCGAACCATGAAGGCTCACAAGGACACAGGAGTCAAGCGCATTCTAAAACCAAAAATTCACGCGCACTCGACTTCAAGTCCACTGCCGGGTCACCCAGCGTGACTGCATCCAGGACAAACTGGCGTTGAGTGAAATGGCCAGCACCACGGCCACCGAGATCAAGCCAAAGAGGCTTGTGGGGTCAAATGTGTCGGTGAACTGGCGCGTGAAAAATCCAATGCCTTTGGTGGAAGCGAACAACTCGGCCAAGAGCACCCCCAAGAGGCACGCAATCATGGACAGCCGCAGGGATGAGAAAAAGGACGGCAACATGCAAGGCAACAAAATATAGCGAAATTTCTGCCAAGGCGTGGCGCCAAAGGCCCTCGCACTCACGTGGTAGATGGGACGCACTTTTTGCAAGCTCGACGCAACCGACAAGAGGACAGGAAACACACCGTGGGTGATGCCAAAAATCACCTTCGAGCCAAAGCCCACACCGGCGGCCAACATCACGATGGGCAAAATGGTGATTTGTGGTGTGCCATAAAGGAGAAGCACAATGGGCATCATGCGCTCGCGTGTGCTTTTGGCCAAGCCCACTGCCAGTCCAAGCAGCAGCCCCAGTGCAACAGACACCACGAACGCGATGAGCAACTCGGCCATCAAGTCCCCATAGGCTTGAAGGACACCGGGCCTGGCAAAGAGAGCATCCAGGTGACCAAACACCCGACTCGGGGGGCTTAAAAACATGGGATCCACCCAAAACCGCGCAGCACACTCCCAGAGCAACAAAAGGGCCGCCATGAAGAGAAGACGCACCAAGTTTCGATTGCCCGCTTTGGCCAACAATGCGACTTGACTCATGGTGCCCGTCCTCCGATGCGCTCGATCATCGACAAGGTGGTGTTGAGTGAAAAGGACACTCCAATCACAAACAAAATCCACGCATACATGAGCTCAGAGTCCATGGCCTGGGAGGATTCTGCAATTTGGTGTCCCAATCCATTGAAGGACGCAATGGTCTCTCCTCCCAAGACCGATAGAAAAGCCAATGTCAATCCCATCCTCAGGCCTGACAAGATCATCGGGATGGCACTGGGGAGCAACACATAGCGCAGCAGTTGCCACTTCGATGCTCCCATGCAGGTGGCCGCCTTGAGGTGAATACTCTCCACCCGGCCAAAGGCCGCGGTGGTGTTGATGACAATGGGAAAGAAACTGATGGTAAAGCCAAGTGCTATTTTGGAGCCCGGCCCCAAGCCAAAGAGCAGCGCAAACAATGGGAAAAACAAAATCGCAGGCACCGCATTGATGCCATTGAGCAAGGGGTCAAAGGTCTTGACCACCCAAAGCGACCTGCTGAGCACAAAACTCAGCGCAATGCCCAAGAGGCTTGAGAGCGCAAAGGCGCTCAAGACTTCGCTGGCCGTCACCCAAAAGGGATCCAACCACTCCAGTGACTCCAGCAACTGGGCCAAGCGCTTCATCACATTCACGGGGTCGGGCATCAACAGCGGTGAAATGGCCAGCCACCGGGTGGCTGAGAACCAGGCCGCAAACACCAAGACCACAAAGCCCACTTGGTAAGCGGCGTTGGATTGCCAAAAAGGATGCCCGCGTTGATTCGACTTAGTCATGACGCGACGAGCCTGCTGCGCTTGGGATGCCAGCACTGGGGATGCCCATGGCCTGGGTGCTCAACGTTTGGCGAATTTCATCGTGCAGCAAGGCGTACAAGCGGTTGCGCAGTTCAGCGAATGTGCCAGACGTGACAAACTCAGGATGCCGGGGGTGGGGCTCACCCACTTCGATCACTTCCAGCACCCGACCTGGTCTGGCCGAGATGACGGCGATGCGGTCCGAGAGGAAGACGGCCTCCCCCAGGCTGTGGGTCACGAGCACGATGGTTTTGCCGGTCTGGTTCAAAAGGGTGGACAAGTCCTCACCCAAGACCATGCGGGTTTGTTCATCCAGGGCGGCAAAAGGCTCGTCCATCAAGATGATGTCCGTCTTCAAGGACAAGGCCCGTGCCAACGCGGCACGCTGGCGCATGCCTCCAGACAATTGGTCTGGGTAGTACTGGGCAAATTCACTCAGACCCACCGCCTTCAAGGCCTGGTGTGCCAGGTCAAGGCGTTCGCCAGACGGGACGTTTTGAAACGTGAGCGCCACGACAATGTTGTCAAGAATGGTGTTCCAGGGAAAGAGCGCATTTTCTTGGAACACAAACGAGACGGTTTTGGGCATGGGCGCGGTCACGATGGCACCATTGACCCGGACCTCCCCTGAGGTGGGCGTGAGGAGCCCCCCCATCATGTTCAGTAGCGTGCTTTTGCCGCAACCACTGGGCCCGATCAGGCTCAAGAGCTCACCGCGGCGAATGACCAAATCCGTGGTCGATAGCGCCATGAGCTCTGCGCCCGCTTGGCCAAGAGCACCCTCAAACGAATGGGAAACCCCCTTGATCTCAACTGCAATGTCCAATGGATTCACAACAAACACCCTTCAACCTCAATGCACTGCAATATAGTCCTGTGATCATATCCTTTCTATCACGCCCATCCCAAAAAGAGCCTTTTTAAATGCTTACAAAAAACCATAGGCAATTAACTTTTCAATCGCTCATTTTGCGGGAACAAGAATTTCTTGGCCTCGTCATCGAGTTCGGTCTTGAAGACATGACGGGACTTGAGCCCCTCAGCGGCCGCTGCGGCGGGTCTGGCATTGATCTCATCGAG
>CAIPFK010000178.1 GCA_903864315.1 uncultured Burkholderiales bacterium
ATGTCCACCAAGGCAACGCCCAGTTCTTTTTCATCAGGGGTCAACACCGAGCGACTCGAGGCCAAAGGGTTGAGCATCAACATGTCCACATCCAGGCCACAACGCCGCACGCACTTCATGATGTTTTCAGCGGCACTTTGTGCACCCGTCACGATGTGCACCTTCGCCTCCAAGCGAATGCCGCTCATGCCAATGGGTTCTTTGACATCTTGTCCATCGATCACAAACTCTTGCGGCTCAACCAAGAGCAGGCGTTGATCGGTCGAGATGTTGATGGCCTTGGCCGTCTCAACCACTCTTGCCACATCGGGTGCCGTGACCTCTCGGTCCTTGACCGCCACCATGCCGCTCGAATTGATCCCGCGGATGTGGCTACCGGTGATGCCGGTGTACACGCGTGTGATCTTGCAGTCGGCCATCAACTCGGCCTCTTTCAAGGCTTGTTGAATGCTTTGAACCGTGGCATCAATGTTCACCACCACGCCTCTTTTCAGGCCACTGCTGTGGGACACGCCAAGGCCGGCGATTTTCAGCTCGCCACCATTCAACACCTCGGCCACCACCACCATCACTTTGCTCGTGCCGATGTCCAGTCCAATCACCAAATCTTTGTATTCTTTTGCCATAAAGACCTCGGCCTTACCTCTTGATCGTTTGTAAATCCACGGTGCTCAAGCCCCTCATTCTTAGGGCGTAACCATGATCGTGGCGTAAATCTGCTGACTCCAATGCACTGACTTTCTTTTCATAGCGCGCGCTCACCTGCGCCAGCGTCAAGGTGAACATCTTGACGCGGTTTAAAATTTCTTCCGGTGAGCCTCTGCCCATCTCCACCACACTGGCGTTGACCAGCTTTGCTCTCCAACTGCCTCTGGCGGTCAACTCCAGCGCTTGAACCGACAAGCCCATGCGCTTGAACTCTGGCTCAATCATCGAGTACACATCCAACACTTGTGTAGACTGGTTGTCTGGGCCACTGAGCTTGGGCAAATGTTCTTCATCAATTTCACCCCAGTTGGCATCAAACACTTCGCCTTGCTTGTTGAGCAACCGGCCCTGAGACTCTTCTCCCCAATAGGCCACAGGTTGGTGCTCTTCAAGCTGCACTCTCAAACGGTTGGGAAACTCGCGCTCCACCACGGCTCGCCTGACCCATGGCACCGTCTCAAATATTTTTTGCGTTTTTTGCAAATCAAAGGTGAAGAAATCCCCCCTTAACTGAGGTGTCACATTGGCGCGAATGGTCACCTCGTTGTTGTGTTCGACTTGTCCGACCAATGTGATGCCTGCTATGGCGAACACGGGCAAGCGGATCAACCACCACACCGCAGCACACAGCACGATCACACTCAACAGCGCCATGAGCAAGCGACTGAACTGCTGCATCATTCGAATATCGAGTGGCAAGGGTTCGGGCTTGACTTCGCGCCTGGGACGAACATGTCGGGTCATGCGCCCTCCCCCCTCTTGAGTTCAATCGGTCGATTCGACTCACCCCAGGGTTGGGTCAAGGTCGCCCCCTTCAAAATTTCTAGGCACAAATCCTCGTAAGCCACCCCACTGGCTTTGGCCGACATCGGCACCAATGAGTGGGAGGTCATCCCAGGAGAAGTGTTCATCTCCAGCAAATAGGGCTCGAGCGTGGCCTGGTCCAACATCAAATCCACACGCCCCCAACCTCTGCATCCCAAGGCCCTGTAGGCTTTGAGTGACAACTCTTGCACACGCTCATCCAAGTCGGCGTGCAAGCCGCTGGGGCAATGGTATTGAACCACATCGGTGAAGTACTTGTTTTGATAATCGTAAGCCCCCTCGGGCGCTTGGATGCGCACGACGGGCAAGGCTTTTGCACCCTGGCCTTCGCCAAGAATGGGACACGTCAACTCTTCTCCAGCAATGAAGCGTTCACATAAAATTTCTTTGTCGTATTGCTTGGCAATGTTGACCGCTTTCTCAAAAGAGGCCAAATCGGTGACCTTGCTCACACCGATGGAGGAGCCCTCATGGGGCGGCTTGACCATCAAGGGGTAACCCATTCGATCGGCCACGCCACGCAGGCTTTCTAAACTCAGGTCTTGGGCGCTCAAGACTTCAAACTCTGCCGTTCGAAGTTGGTGACTCAACCAAATGCGTTTCGTGGCCACTTTGTCCATCGCCAACGCCGAGGACATGACCCCAGAGCCCGTGTAGGGAATGCCAAGGAGTTCAAGCGCCCCTTGAACCGTTCCATCCTCGCCGTAACGACCGTGCAAAGAGATGAAGGCGTGGGTGAAATGTTCATCCACCAAGGCTTGCAAGGCTCGCGTGGCTGGATCGAACTCGATGGCATTGACCCCCTTTTGTTTCAATGCGTTGAGCACCCCAGTGCCAGAAAGCATCGAGATGTCTCGCTCCATCGAGCGCCCACCCATGAGAACCGCCACTTTGGCGCTTGCGATGTTAAAAGAGGGTGCCATCAAACTCATGCCGCCACTCCTTGGACGGATTCAATGACCCTCAAAGGCACTTGCCCGATCGACCCCGCTCCCATGCACATCACCACATCTCCCGCTTTTGCATCCTTTGCGATTTGCTTGACCACATCGTCCAAGTGTTCTGCAAAGACCACGTTTTCAAAACCTGCAACACGCAAGCCCCTCACCAATGCCTTGGCATCGGCCGCCACGATGGGTTTTTCACCTGCGGCGTAGACTTGCGTCAAAATGACCATGTCGGCCAACTGTAAAACTCGCACAAAGTCTTCAAAACAGTCTCTTGTTCTGGTGTAACGATGGGGCTGGAATGCAACGACCAATCGCCGCCCTGGATAAGCCCCTCTCGCCGCCTCAATCGTCACCAACAGTTCAGCCGGGTGGTGCCCATAATCTTCAATCAAGGTGAACTCGCCGCCCTCCTTGGCGCTGACTTGCCCATGGTGCTGAAAGCGTCGTCCAACTCCTTTGAATTGCTCAAGCGCCTCCAAAACCGCTTGATCTGGCACCCCCAGTTCAACGGCCACGGCAATCGCTGCCAGTGCATTTCGGACATTGTGCAGTCCTGGCAAATTGAGCACCACTTGCAACTGCGGCAATGTGGTGCCATTGGCCCTGGCGACCTTGAAGTGCATTTGAGCGCCCCGCGCTTGGATATCGAATGCCCTGATTTGTGCACCCTCTGACAAGCCAAAGCTCGTGATGGGGCGACTCACATCTGGGAGAATGGACTGAATGGCTTCATCGTCCACACACAAAATAGCAGCGCCATAAAAAGGCATGCGATGCAAAAACTCAACAAACGCTGACTTCAGGCGTTCAAAATCATGCCCATAAGTCTCCATGTGGTCTTCATCAATATTGGTCACCACAGACATCGTGGGCAATAGATTCAAAAAGGAGGCATCCGATTCATCGGCTTCCACCACAATGAAGTCGCCTGCACCCAACTTGGCATTGGTCCCCGCGCTGTTGAGGCGCCCGCCAATCACAAAGGTCGGATCCATGCCCGCATGGGCCAAGACGCTCGCCACCAAACTCGTCGTGGTGGTTTTGCCGTGTGTGCCAGCGATGGCAATGCCTTGCTTAAAGCGCATCAGCTCCGCCAGCATCACCGCCCTGGGCACCACGGGGATCAACAATCGGTGGGCCTCCACCACTTCTGGGTTGTCAGCCTGCACCGCGGTCGACGTGACCACCGCATCTGCACCTGCAATGTTTTTGGCATCGTGTCCCACTTGGGTTGCAATCCCTAAGCCCTGGAGTCTTTTGAGCACCTGGGAGTCGGAGAGGTCTGAGCCCGAGATCTGGTAGCCCAAGTTCAACAGCACTTCAGCAATGCCGCTCATGCCCGCACCACCGATGCCCACAAAGTGAATGTGTCGAATGGCGTGCTTCATGCCTGTGGCTCCAGTTGCATTTGACACACCTGACACAAGCGCTCAACGGCTTCTATATTTTTAAGTGCATGCGCTTTTGCGGCCACTTCACTCAACTGCTCACGCGTCAAACCGATAAGCCACTGTGCCAACCACTCAGGCGTCAAGTCCTTTTGCTGACACAACCAAGCCGCCGATTGCTCAACCAAGAAGTTCGCGTTGGCGGTTTGGTGATCGTCCACCGCAAACGGGAAGGGCACCAACAGACTGGCCACGCCGATGGCTGCGATTTCTGTGACGGTGCTCGCGCCTGCCCTAGAGATGACCACATCCACCTCTGACAGCGCACTGGCCATGTCTTCAATGAAGGGCACGAGTTGCGCCTGAACACCCGCTTCTTTGTAGTGCCCCTGCAAGGCTTCAATTTGTTTGGCCCCGCTTTGGTGGACCACCACCGGGCGCATGTGCTCAGGGATGAGCGCCAAGGCTTTGGGCACGATCTCATTCAAGGCTTTGGCCCCCAGACTGCCCCCCACCACCAACACTTTGATCGCGCCACGCTTTGCGGCATAACGTGCTTTGGGTGTCGCCACACCGATGAACGCGTGTCTCATGGGGTTGCCAATCCATTGCCCGCCTTGAAGAGCGTTGGGAAAGGCCGTAAAGCACAAGCGCGTGAGCTTGGACAAAAACACATTGGCCATGCCCGCCTTTGCATTTTGTTCATGCAAGACCAAAGGCACTCGACACAACACACTGGCCAAGCCGCCGGGCAAACTGATGTAGCCGCCAAAACCAAGGACCACTTGGGGCCGCACGGCCCGAATGATCTGAATGCTGTGCGCCAAGGCTTTGATCACGGCAAAAGGGGCCGTGATCATTCTCATCAAGCCCTTGCCCCGCACGCCTTTGAAGTTCAAGGGATGGTACTCAAAACCTGCCTTGGGCACCAAATCGCTCTCCATGCTGGGCGCCTCGCCACCGAGCCAATGCACGCGCCAGCCTTGCGCCTTCAAGCCTTGCGCCACCGCCAAGCCGGGAAAGATGTGCCCCCCGGTTCCGCCGGCCATGATCAACGCTTGTGCTGTGGTGCTCATAGCCGCCCCCCATGCATCATGATTCGGTTTTCATAGTCCACCCGAAGCACCACGGCAATCGCCACAAGGTTGACCAAGATGGCCGACCCCCCAAAACTCATGAGCGGCAGGGTCAAGCCCTTGGTGGGCAACGCACCCAAGTTCACCCCCATGTTGATGAACGACTGAAAGCCCATCCAGACCCCAACACCTTGCGCAAAAAGACCCGCAAAAATTTGATCCATGGCAATGGCTTGGCGCCCAATGTACATGATGCGACGCGTCAACCACATGAACATACCAATCACACACATCACCCCCACAAACCCAAACTCTTCTCCGATCACGGCCAGCAAAAAGTCGGTGTGCGCTTCGGGCAACCAATGCAGCTTCTCCACACTGCCCCCCAGTCCGACACCAAATATTTCACCTCGCCCAATGGCGATCAAGGAATGCGAAAGTTGATAGCCCTTGCCCATGGAGTACTTGTCGCTCCAAGGATCGAGGTACGCAAAAATGCGCTCACGCCGCCAATCCGAGAAGAAAATGATCAAGCCAAAGGCGAACACCAAAATGAGTGCAATCAAGAAGAACATCCTGGCATTCACACCGCCCAAGAACAAAATGCCCATGGCGATGACTGCAATCACCATGAAGGCACCCATGTCAGGCTCGGCGAGCAAGAGTGAGCCCACCAACCCCACTGCAATCGCCATGGGTGCCACCGAGGTGAAGAACTTCTCTTTGACCTCCATTTTTCTCACCATGTAATTGGCCGCATACAGCAAAACGCCAAATTTGGCCAACTCGGAGGGCTGAAAATTCATGACCCCTAGAGAAATCCACCTTCTCGCACCATTCACCCCTTTGCCGATGAAGGGGATCAGCACAGCGATCAAGAGCACCAAGGACACGATAAAAACCCAGGGCGCCACTCTCTCCCATGTCTCAAGGGGCACTTGAAACGCCATCACTGCGATCACCAAGCCCACGATCAATGAAATGATGTGTCGCACCAAGAAATGGGTTTGTGAATAATGCACAAATTTTGGATTGTCGGGCATGGCGATCGAGGCCGAATAAACCATCACCAAACCCCAAAGCATCAAGGCCAAGGTGACAAACACCAAAGGCTGATCAAAGGCGCTGAACCGAACCGGCATGGAGGAGGTGGCCGTGAACTGTGTGCCATGCACACGCACGGGCAGCACATCGCCTCGGCCCCAATCGTCTTTGGACGAACCGGGCGCTCTGGGCGAAAAAAGTCTTTGCCCAAGTCCTGCGAGAAGGGAGGCTGCGCTCAAGGGTTCACCTCCGGCTCATGTCCTTGGACGGTCTTTGGATCCATGGCCGCTTGAGCCCCTTCGATCTCTCCCATTTCCGACAACTCTTGCACCGCTTGCGCAAACACTTGCGCGCGGTGTGCATAGTTTTTAAACATGTCTAAACTAGAGCATGCGGGCGACAAAAGAACCGCGTCTGCACTTTTTGCCACACGGCTGGCCTGCATCACAGCGTCTTGCATGGTTTGCACATGCGTGATGTTCACGCTCACCGATGAGAGCGCCTCTTGGATTGACTTGGCATCCTTTCCAAGCAAAATCACAGCCCGCGCAAATCGGTTGATGGGTTGAACCAGTGGCGAGAAATCTTGCCCCTTGGTGTCTCCACCCAAAATCAGGACCAACTTGCGCTCGTGCCCCAAACCTTCCAAGGCCGCCACAGTCGCTCCGACGTTGGTGCCCTTGCTGTCATCGATGTACTCGACGCCTTCAATGATTTGAACCGATTGAATGCGGTGAGGCTCACCGGTGTATTCTCTAAGGGCATAAAGCATCGGCGCCAACTTGGCCTGCGTGGTACTGGCCAAAGCAAGCGCGGCAAGTGCGTTGCATGCATTGTGCCG
>CAIPFK010000179.1 GCA_903864315.1 uncultured Burkholderiales bacterium
CGACGCTCAAGCGTTAGGAACGCTTGGCAATGACTTGATCCACCAAACCATAATCCTTGGACTCATCGGCGGAGAGGTAATAGTCACGCTCGGTATCGCGCTCAATTTTCTCCAAAGGTTGCCCCGTTCTTTCGGCCAAAATTTTATTCAACTGCTCACGCGTTTTGAGAATTTCACGCGCATGAATCTCAATTTCAGTGGCCTGACCTTGAGTGCCGCCCAAGGGTTGGTGAATCATCACTTTGGAGTTGGGCAAAGAAAAGCGCTTGCCCTTGGTGCCTGCTGCCAACAAAAAGGCCCCCATACTGGCCGCCATTCCAATGCACAAAGTTGACACGTCGGGTTTGATGAAGTTCATGGTGTCGTAAATGGCCATCCCAGCGCTCACCGAACCACCGGGCGAGTTGATGTAAAAAGAGATGTCCTTGTCAGGATTTTCACTCTCCAAAAACAACAATTGCGCCACCACCAAATTGGCCGTTTGATCATTGACGGGACCAACCAAAAAGATCACGCGCTCCTTGAGAAGGCGTGAGTAAATGTCATAGGAACGCTCACCGCGTCCTGACTGTTCGATGACCATGGGAATCATGCCAAGGCCTTGGATGTCGAGTGGGTTCATCTATTGCGCTTTCAGTGTTAGTTGCGAACTCAGGATTGACCCATGAGCTCTTCAAAGGATACGATTTTTTCTTTGACCTTGACTTGAGAGAGGACAAATTGGGTGACATTTTCCTCGACCACCAAAGCCTCAACTTCGGCCAAACGGTCTTTGTCGCTGTAGTACCAACGAGACACATCCTCAGGCCGCTCATAACTGGAGGCCAAATGCTCGATGTGCTCTTTGATTTGATCAGGCTTGGCATACAACTCGTTCACATGCACCACTTCAGAGACGACGAGCCCCATTCGCACACGCGCTTCAGCCTGGGGTCGAAAGAGGTCCTCTGGAATGGGGGCTTTGTCCGCATCTTTGATACCGCGTGACCTCAAGTCCTCACGCGCACGCTCGACCATGCGATCGAGCTCGGTTTGAACGATGGACTTGGGCAAATCCAACTCGGCCTTGGAGACCAAGGCTTGGAGCACCACTTGTTTGTTTTTCCCAAGCAAACGGGCCTTCACCTCGCGACCCAAATTCTTTTCGATGTCCGAGCGCAAACCCTCAATCGTGGGATCTGACACCCCCAAAGACTTCACAAAGGCTTCGTTGAGCTCAGGCAAATTGGCGGCCTCGATCTTTTTCACGGACACCAAAAAATCAGCCGTCTTGCCCGCCACGTCCTTGCCGTGGTAGTCCGCTGGAAAACTCAAAGGAAAGGTCTTGCTCTCGCCACTTTTCATCCCCAGCACAGCGTCCTCAAACTCTTTGAGCATCTGGCCCTCGCCCACGGCGAATTGGAAGTCTGCGGCTTTGCCGCCATCAAAGGGCTCGCCATCAACCTTGCCCTCAAAATCCACCGTCACGCGGTCGCTGGTTTGCACGCTCGCATCCATGGCGCGTTGGCCATAGGTGGTGCGCTGCTTTCTCAAAATATCAATGGTTTTGTCAACAGCTTCTTGGGTCACCTCTGCGTGAAACTTCTCCACCTCTTCGCCTGAGAGGTCACCGAGCTTGACTTCTGGGTAGACCTCAAAGAGCGCATCAAAGGCAAGCATGCCTTGCGTGGACTCTTCTTTTTCGGTGATTTTGGGAGCGCCTGCGATCCTCAAATTTGCTTCTTGGGCCACTTTGTTGAAGGCCTCGCCCACTTTGTCGTTCATCACCTCGTATTGAACGGAGTAGCCGTAGCGTTGGGCCACGATGTTCATGGGGACTTTGCCAGGGCGAAAGCCGTCAATTTTGACTTGTCGGGCCAATTTTTTAAGGCGTGTGTCCACCTCATGTTGAATCACCCCAACAGGCAAAGTCAAGGTGACTTTGCGCTCCAATTTGTCCAATGTTTCGATCAAAGCTGTCATAAAAATCTCCGTGAGGCTCTCGGTATCATTCACAGGACCCCACTCTTGAGGCGTGAATGACTATTGAAAAATAGGGGCAATTGAAACGATCTGACCAGGCATTGCCATTGTGCGACGCATTCACCCCGTGAAAAGGTGACAAGAGTAGCCAATCACCAGCAGCACTGGTTGATTTGGGGTCTGACTCTACAATTTAAAGTCCCTCAGAGCCCCCAGCACTCCACAGTCCGCACCGTTTGTTCAACCCAACGTGTTAACCCACCATTCTAACCGAGGCAAGACCCACCATCCATGGCCATGGATTCGGAGCGGGTGATCAAGACCCGTCGCTTTGAACAAACCGTGCTGCGTCAGGCGGTGTTGGGGGGCTTTGGAGCCTTCAAGTCGACGCCAAGTTACCGAGGTTCTTGAGGGTGAAGTTCTTCAAATTGGGCAAGACGCTCAATTGATCCTGTGCCGATACGCCAAACCAATTGCCCAAGGTTGCAGCGAGTTGATCCACCGACAGTTGCGGCAACAGTCGCCCTTGGCCAACATCGTCAGGCCCATTGTTGCCAAGCACTGGGGGGGTTCCAACAAAACTTTGGCCCTTGACCGCCCCACCGAGCATGAAGTGCATGCTGCCCCAACCGTGGTCAGAACCGTCGCTGTTGCTCAGCAGTGTCCTGCCAAAATCAGACGCCGTGAAGGTCGTCACTTGGTTGGCAATCCCCATGTCCACCGTGGCCTGATAAAACGCTGACATGGCGTCTCCCAGCGTTTGCATCAAGCCTGGGTGGACCTTGGCGAGCAAGGTGTGGTTGTCAAAGCCACCCAATGACACAAAAAACACTTGGCGCTTTACACCCAAGCTGGCGCGCGCAGAAATCAATTTGGCCACGGCTTGGAGTTGATCTCCCAACGAGTTGGCCAAGGGGAAGGTGGTGCTCAGCGTGGTTTTGCTGAATGCTTGGCTCACATTGGCGTAGGCACTGATGGAGCGCTGGGTGACATTGAGGTACTCGTTTTCCAACAAATGGGTCCTGGGTGTGTTGAGCATGGCTTTGAGAGCCGCCGATGCACTGGAGGACCCAAAGAGTGACGAGTTCACCGCATTGAATGGCACAGCACCCGAGGTGCTGAGTTGATACGGGAAAGTCGTTTGACCCGACAAATACACCGCATTGCCATTCAATCCAATGCAAGTGAAGGCGGACCCGCCCGCATTGCCCGCCTGGAACAAATCCCCCATGCGCCCGCCCCACCCCGAACTAGCCCCCTCGGGACTGGAGGACTGCCAATACGATTGCTGGTCGTTGTGTGAAAAAAGTTTGGGCGGTAAATTGGCACCGCCTGCGGTGTATTGGGCTTTGGTGATGGGTTGCACCAAACTCCCGATATTGAGGAGAACACTCAACGCCCCTGAATTGAAGCGTGGGATCAAGGCGGCCAACTCAGGCGCCAAGGCGTACTGCTGCGCGCCCGGCAACGGTGTGGCGGGGTTGAGCACCGTGGGGTCCAAAAACACCCTGGAAATGGCCAAGTTCGAGCGAAAACCTTGGTAAGTGTTGTAGCTGCTTTGATCATAGGGGATCAACGTGTTGGCGTAGTCGTTGCCGCCGTATAGAAACACACACACCAAGGCCTTGTAGTCCCCAGCAGTGGCGGTGAGCGCGGACGCCTCGCCCATGCTGGCCAACGACAAGGCCAATGGGGCCGCACTGCGGGCCAAGGACAAGGCGGCCGTGGTTTTTAAAAAACCGCGCCTGGATTGGTTGTTGTCCAACATCTGAATATATCGGTTCATCCCCAACTCCTCACTTTTGCACAATGAATTGAGGACAAGCCAACACCAGCGTCAAAGCGGCATAGATGCGGTTCATCACACCCGCCGCCGTGGTGACAGAGATCGTATCCAGGGCGACTTTGAAATTGTTCAAGGTCTGAGCATCGACCTCACCACACGCTAGCAAGATGTTGAGCTCAGCGAGCAATGCGCTGGAGTTGCTCGCCAGTGCCTGCAACAAAGTGTAGTCCGCGCGCAAGTCCCCCACCCCAGTTCCAGCAATGGCCTTTTGCATGTAGTTCACATACGCGGCCACGGTGGTTTCATCGCTGAGCTGCAACTCAGGTGCGACCATACCGGCACTTGCAAGCGCTGAGTTCGGTGGTACATAGCCTGGACGATAGAAGTTAAACACTGTGGGAGAGCGCATGGGACTTTGACCCAGCCCCGTGCCAGGGTTGGAGAGATCCCCTATGGCCCAAGTGTCGGCGGGGGAATTGGCATTGAAGGCGCGTGCCCAACTGAGAAAGCGCAAGATGGGTTCACGCACCTTGCCAAAACTATTGTTTTGTTGAGCCAAGTTCAAATCCCGTGCTTCGGGGTCCATCAGTACAGCCTTGATCACCGCCTTTAAATCGCCTCGCACGGAGCTGCCATTGTTGATGAAGACATTGGCCACACGGTTGATGAAGCCTGCACTGGGGTTGCTCGTGACCAATTTTTGAATCAACTGTCGAGACACAAACGGCGCCGTGTTGGCGTGATTGAACACCGCGTCGAGCGCAATTTTCAAAGACTGCGCAGCCGTGCTGCCCGCGGGGATGGTCACCCCCAAAAAGGTTTTGGCGCCAGTTTCGTACTTGGTGCTCACCTGAACCAATGGCCGCTGCTGGTAGATCGGTCCATAGGGTGAGGTGAGGCCATGGGTGTCCACACTCCAACCGGTGAAGACGCGGGCCAAGCCGCTCACATCACTTTGGGAATAGGTCTGAACGGGAGCGCCGTTCACGAGTTGAAGAGAGCCATCGTTGCTCAAATTCAAGAGCCCAATGGTGAAGAGCTGCATGAGCTCACGGGCGTAATTTTCATCGGGCTGAGAGCCCGTCACCGTGTTGGTTTTGACATTGCCTTGGTAGGTCAAGTAGTACGCCATGGCCGGCGTCATGGTGATTTGCTCGAGCAAGGTGCGAAAGTTACCAAATACATTGGCTTCAAGCACGTCCAAATAATTGGCAATGCTGAACTGACGCCAAGTCGCGTTGATCCCAACCACCGACACCACCCAAATTTCACTGAAGGCTTGAACCATTTTTTGCCGCAACACATCGGGTGAGCTGATGAGCTTTTTCCAGACCATGTTGTCCATGCCAGAGGTGGAATTCTCAAACCCTGAGGAGTCATAGCCATTGTTGATGAGCCAACTGAAATAGCTCATGCTCGTGGGCTGGGCACATTGCGCATCGAGCCACTGGGAGATGGTGGTTTGCGACAAGTTATTCAGATCTGCTCGGGTGTAGCCCAGCGTGGCTTGGCTCAAAAACCGAGCCGCATCATTGGCCGAGGTGAGGGTACAGGCCCCACCACTGACTTGGCAGGCAAAGCCTTGCAAGGTCCCCACCAAAGCCAACACACCGCCACTCAAGGGGCCAAGAACATAGACGTTCCCAATGGCGCTGCCTGACACACCCACGCCAATGTAGTTTTTGGTCTCCGGGTAATAGCGATACAAGTAACTGGTCGTGGTCAAATTGGTTTTGACACCGGGAAACAAGGAGGGGTATTGCTGCTCAGCCCAATTGAAGAGCGAGGTGGCATCGCTCGAGGTGGCATTGGTTGCGGTGGTGGTTGCGGTGGTGGTCACGGCGGTGGCCGCCACAATGGTCACTGCAGGGGTCACTGCAGCTCTCAGTGACACATGAGGGCTAGACTCATGGATCCCCGCGCCCTGTGGCGCATTGCTGGTCAATAAATCGAGCCGGTTGATGGCTGTGTGGGGAGGTGGCAAGGTCTGGGCGAATGCATCGGCCTGCTCCGAGCCGCATCCACTCAATGAGCCAAGCGCCCCCAGTGCACCGAGCACCGAAAACGCCTGGGCACCCAAGCCCACTGAGCGGCTTGGATGCTCATGCGTGCTTGGCATGGCGTTGTCTGGTCGCGCTGGGCCTTGATCAACACCATTGTCCCGCATGACTGGGTGGGACTCAATTGTATTCAGACTCATGTCGCCTTCGACTCCTGGTGCAGTGGCAATAGCGACTGTTTAGAGGTTTTAGAACTTGAAGTGTTGGGCACTTGCCCTTCAAGCATTGAGGCCCACAATTGGCCGAGACAGGCCACCCAATCACGCCTCTAGAGTATTGCCTTGAATCAAGAAATGGTCAATTAGGTTGAGTACGAAAGATTGCAAATCGTGGCTAGGAGTCCACGGGGGTCTCAATAACATTCAGTGGAGTGCATGGGTAAATTGCAGTCCCATTCCAATCACACTCTAAACACACTGCAATCTGCACAGGGTTGGACTGCTTGACGATGGAAAAATGGAATGGGTGGTCGATGCCGTCTTGGCAGACCCAAGCAGTCTTGTGCATCAAGAGTTGGTGCGACTGACTGGACTCGAACCAGCACAGCATTGCTGCCGACAGGACCTAAACCTGTTGCGTCTACCAATTTCGCCACAGTCGCCGACCCTCGATGATGTCTATTCTATGTGAAAACGAGCCGCAAAATACCCACACCGTGGCAATCCCCCCAAAATCACATCAGCGCCTTTGGGCCTCAAGGCCAGACACACGCGGCCTGCCTTCAATGCAGCCCATGCACATCTTCGTGTCAAAAGCATTGACTGCAAAACCTCTTTAAGCGTTACGATAGGGGGGTGAAACATTACGAAAATTTTCCAGTGGCCTCTTGGCTATGCCCCCCGCATTTGCGGGCACCCATCATGGCCATTTATGCCTTTGCCAGAGTGGGCGACGACATGGCCGACGAAGGAAGCGCGGATGCGCAGACCCGACTCACGCAATTACAAGCCTATCGCCGTGATTTGCGCTTGTGCACCACCCCAGGCGCCCTCCTTCACCCGCCTTGGAGTGGCGTGTTCACCGCGTTGGGTGAGCAAATCAAAATCCACCGTTTGCCAATCGACCCCTTGCACCACTTGCTCGACGCGTTTGAACAAGATGTGCACTACACACAAGAGGGCAAACGCTACGAAACTCGCGCAGAACTCTTGGCGTACTGCGAGAAGTCTGCCAACCCCATCGGTCGACTGCTCATGCATTTGTATGGCATTGCCGAAGCCGATTCATTGTGGAGAAGTGACGCAATTTGCACGTCGCTGCAACTCATCAACTTTTGGCAAGATTTGAGTGTCGACATCCCTCGCCAACGCCACTATTTACCCTTGGACAGCAGTGTGGACAATGAACTCAATTTTGCCCACGCCTTGATGATCCAGGGCAGCACCTTGGCCGAGCGCGTGCCCGGACGCGCGGGCTGGGAGATCCGCATGGTGGTGCAAGGCGGACTCAGGGTTTTGCAAAAATGCAGAAGCACCGACACCCTCATGAAGCGCCCTCGTCTGAGCGCGTGGGACATGCCGTTGATGCTCTTTAGAAGCGCCTGCATGGCTTAGGCTTAGGCTTAGGCTGGGGCTGGGGTGAGCAAGCGACAAGCGCGACCTCAGGAGTCCTTTGATCGCACAGATGTGAATCCAGCAAAAACGGATGGCGTAAAAATCCCTCCTGAGCAGTGGCACAATAAGGGCCATGAGTCCAGAGAATTACGTACAAGAAAAAGCCGCCTCATCAGGCAGCTCCTTTTATTACGCCTTTTTGTTTCTCCCCGCTCCCAAGCGAGCCACGATCACGGCCTTTTATGCCTTTTGCCGAGAAGTTGACGATGTGGTCGATGAGGTGAGTGACCCCACCATTGCGGCGAGCAAACTCGCGTGGTGGCGCCAAGCGGTCATCACCGCTTTCCAAGGAAGCCCCGAGCACCCGGTCTTGAAGGCCTTGATGCCTTGGGTGGAGCAGTTTGGCATCCGTGCTGAGCATTTGCTGAGCATCATCGAAGGCTGTGAGATGGATCTCACGCAAACGCGCTATTTGAGCCGCCAGGATTTGTCTCGTTACTGCCATTTGGTGGCCGGTGTCGTGGGTGAGGTCTCGGCTTTGATTTTTGGGCAAACGCATCCCCAAACCACCTCCTATGCCCACACCTTGGGCCAAGCGTTTCAGCTCACCAACATCATTCGAGATGTCGGCGAAGATGCGCTTCGCGGGCGCGTTTACTTGCCCTTGGATGAACTGCAAGCCCATGATGTCAAAGTGCATGAGGTGCTCGAGCGGGTGGACTCACCCCGCTTTCAAGCCCTCATGAAGTCACAAGCGCAACAAGCCCATGCACTGTATCAATTGGCATTGTCTGAGTTGCCACAGCAAGACTGGCGAGCGCAAAAGCCCGGTCTCATGATGGCCAGCATCTACCGCACCTTGCTCAAAGAAATTGAGTCCAGTGGCTTTCCGGTCTTGCACCAACGCGTCTCGCTCACCCCTTTGCGTAAACTCTGGCTGGCTTGGCGCGTTCAAGCGCTGGGCCGGTTTTGAGCATTCCAAGCGGACAGGGCAAGCACGGTCTTGCGCACACGCCCATCAAACCCCGACTCCACATTGTGGGTGCCGGCTGGGCCGGGCTCAGCGCCGCCATCCATGCCACCTTGAGAGGCTGGCAAGTGCTGGTGTATGAAGCCGCCCCGCAAGCGGGTGGGCGCGCCCGCGGCATCGTTCACCAAGGCCAGGCCTTTGACAATGGCCAACACCTGATGCTCGGTGCCTACCATGACACCTTGGCGCTCATGCAAGCGGTGGGGGTGGACACCCAGCAGGTCTTGGCACGATGGCCATTGCATTTGTGCGACGCTCACGGCCAAGGACTGCGCCTGCGTAAAAACGCAAACCTGATCGGCCTGGTGAAGGCCGTGCTTGGCAATACCCGCTGGCGCTGGCTTGATCGATTGTCGTTGCTGGGCGTCTTGGGCTCGGTCATGCTTTGGCGCATGGCTTTAAGCGTGGGCAAGCCTTGGCGGGGCACCAACGGGGATGTGAGTGTCTCGCAGTTGTGTGCACTGGCGAGTGAGCCAGTGATGCGCGACTTCGTGCGTCCCTTGTGCCTTGCCGCCTTGAATGCTCCCACGCATGAAGCCAGTGCACTGGTGTTTTCTCGGGTGCTGATGGATGCGTTTTCAAAGCTGCCCGCGTCTTGTGATTTTTTACTCCCCCGAGTCAATTTGAGTGAGCTCTTTGCCACACCCGCAACCCAATGGCTCCAAGCGCAAGGTGCCATCCTTCACTTTGGGCACCGCATTCAATCGTTGAGCGATTTGCCCAGGTCAAAAGAGGAGCCCGTGATTTTGGCAACCTCTGCATGGCAAGCCGCGCATCTCACTCGCGAGATTTGTCCTGCGTGGTCCGCTTGCACGCAAGCCCTCACCCACTACCCCATCGCCACGGTGTACGTGAGTGCACACCGTCTTGGCAACAGCCCCTCGGTCCTTGACCCCGTGGTCATGCTGGAGTCCTCACCGCTTGCGCCGGCACAATTTGCCATCCTCACTCACTTTCAGCGTCATCCCCACGCTTTGGAGAGTGCAGCGGTTCATGACCACAGCATTTGGGCGTTTGTCGTGAGTGACAGCAGGGGTCTGAGCCGTGACGAGCTCACCGAGCGGGTGCTAGCACAAGCCAGACACGATGTGGCGTTGCAAGAACCCAAGCTCGAGAGTTGCATCATCGAAAAACGCGCCACCTTTGCGCCACTGGTGGGCCAAACACGACCGCATCCCAACATTGTCCCTGGAGTTTGGGCCTGCGGGGATTATGTCTTGGGCCCCTACCCCAGCACGTTGGAGGGTGCGGTGTTGTCTGGCAAAACCGCCGTCAACGCGCTCACTCGGTGAATTCAAGCGCTTGCAGGCATCAAACAACCCAAGCCCTGCGGCTCACACACCCAACATCTCACAAAGAGGCGTCAGGCCTCGCACCCACGCGGGCTCGGTCGAATGATGCGTCCACGGCTTGTTCTCGCGATTGAGCCACACCGCTTGCATGCCCGCCCCCCTTGCACCTTCCACATCGGTGTGGGCATCGTCACCCACGTGCAAGACCTCGTGCGGCTGAAGACCGAGTGTGTTGGCCGTGTGAAAAAAGATATCCGGATGAGGCTTGGCCACACCCACGCCTTGCGCGCTCACGGCCGAATGAAACAAGGGCCCAATCTCGAGTCGGGCCACGTCAGCGTTGCCATTGGACAAGGCCACCAAAGGATACTTGGTGGCCATGCGCTTGAGCGCAGGCATGGCGTCCTCATAAAGCTCAATGTGTTGCCTGGCTTCAAAAAAAACCTCAAATGCCCGCCTGGCCAACTCCCGCGTGTAGCCCGCACTCTCGAGCACTCTCGCCATGAGCTCGGTTCGCATGGCACTCAAATCGTGCAATGCATGGGCAAAATCGGCCTTCACGGCTTCACGCAAAACGTGTAGCCTTGGCGCATCTTGATAGACTTCAAGGCTCAACGCAGCGTGAAGCGCCAACCAATCTTGCAAAACCCGTTCAGCATGAACCAACGTGGGCGCAATGGGCCACAAGGTATCATCCAAATCCAAGGATATTGCACGGACTTTGGCAAGATCGAGACCCGAAGGTGAGAAAATAGCGCATGGCCCAACAATCACGTTTTTCAAAAGAACCCCCCTATACACACGGACAAGCCCCCAAAACAGCGGTGTTGCTGTGCAATTTGGGCACCCCGGAGGCACCTGAGTCAGGCGCCTTGCGTCGCTATTTGGCTGAATTTCTAAGTGACCCCAGAGTCGTTGAAATTCCCAAATGGCTTTGGCTCATTATCTTGCACGGCATCATTTTGCGAGTGCGACCGGCGAAATCTGCACAAAAGTATGCGGTCATTTGGACGCCTGAGGGCTCACCACTCAAAGTCTGGACGCAAACACAAGCCGAGTTGCTCCAAGCGCGCTTTGATGCCTTGGGTGAATCGGTGGTGGTGAGGTACTGCATGCGCTATGGCCAACCGAGTGTGGCCAGTGTCATGGAGCAATTGCGCGAGAGGGGGGTCACGCGAGTTTTGGTTCTCCCAGCCTACCCGCAGTATTGCGCTGCCACCACGGCCAGCGTCTTTGACGCCGTCTACGCCTGGGCCAAACGAGCGCGCTTCGTGCCCGAATTGCGCTTCATCAATCATTACCACGATGAGCCGACTTACATCTTGGCCTTGGGCGCCAAAATTCGTGCCCATTGGGCCACGCACGGTCAAGCGCCCATGCTCATCATGAGCTTTCATGGCGTGCCCGAACGCACCTTGCTCCTGGGCGATCCTTACCACTGCGAGTGCCTTAAAACCGCACGACTCTTGGCCGAGCATTTGGGCTTGCAAAAAAACCAATACCGGGTGACGTTTCAGTCCCGTTTTGGCAAGGCCAAATGGCTTGAACCCTACACCGAGCCGACCGTGAGAGCCTTGGCCCAAGAAGGTGTAGAACACATCCAAGTGGTGTGTCCAGGCTTTACCAGCGACTGCTTGGAGACACTGGAAGAAATCGCCATGGAAGTGCGCGATGCCTACCTTGAGGACGGCGGGGGACGTTTTGAGTACATCCCGTGCTTGAACAATGAGTCGGGTTGGATTGACGCCTTGAGCCACGTGGCCCACCAACACCTGCAAGGCTGGAATTTGGGTCCTCCCCTTCAAAGCGACTTGAGCGCCTCACGTGCCCACGCACTTGAGTTGGGCGCCAAGGACTGAGACCCCAATGGCAACGTTGACCCCGTTGGCCCCGTTCGGGTGGGTCCAAGCGCTGGGTTGATCTAGTCCTCTTCCAAATCGTAGCGTGCACCCGTTGCCATGAGCTCAGGGGTTTGAATCACCGCATTCAAGCCATCAAAGTCAAGCATCTGAGCTTTGAAAGGCGCCGTGGTTTCGTGCACCTTTAAACTTTGATAATAC
>CAIPFK010000180.1 GCA_903864315.1 uncultured Burkholderiales bacterium
GGATTTTTTTAGACAATGATTTCAAAATAAGGGTGAAGTCTTTTTTTAAAAAATAATTTTTTTCTTTTTTCTTTTTTCTTTTTTAATTGTCTTTTATTGTTTTTAAAAATTGACTGTACTCAACAATTGTGTGCTAAGGTTTTTTGCTCTCCATTGATGTTGATCAAGGTCTTTTGCGCACTACACTTTTTACGGCCAATACAGTTGGATAATTTTAAAAATTCAACTATAGTCCGTTCATACAAAAGCCAAGCCCATGAAGACACCCACCCAACCCAAATCAAAATCAGCTGCAAGCGCACACGCGGAAAAAGCAACAAAAAGCACCACTGCACGCGTGCCAAAAAAACAAACGGCTGTTAAAAAGAAACCCAGTGCCTGGTCGAATCTGATCAGCTCCACACCCTCGCATGAGTGGTCGAGCAAAGACAAGACACCTCCCACTGACACCCATCCAGACTCGGCAACGCCCCCTAGCCAACAATAATGGGCCAGCCAAACATCTTGCTACTTTGCCGCTCACGTCCTTGTCGGCCACACCCCTCACTCACCCACGCATTGCAGGAGTTCAATCAGGTCGCTTTGAATTTGATTCCATCGACTTGAATTCGTAGACTTGAATTCACAGACTTGCATTCACATTTCAAACTGGGGATGGATCGACTCCATCACAACCCCCAGTTGAATTACTCACCGTGGACTTGAAGAAAGCCCAGGGTGGGCGCAACCACCCCACCCGCGCGAACGGCCACCGCGCAGTATTTGAATTCAGGGATTTTGCCGTATGGGTCGAGAGCGGCATTGGTCAATAAATTGATTGCCGACTCGTAATAGGCAAAGGGCACAAACACCGCGCCCTTGGGCGTGCCGTCGTCTCGCCTCACATGCAAAACCACCTCGCCTCGCCTGGAACTCAACGTGATCACGTCACCTGCAGCAAGGCCGAGTTCAAACAAATCCTCGCCACACAAACTCGCCATGGCCATGGGCTCCAAGGCATCCAACACACTCGCGCGCCGCGTCATGCTGCCAGTGTGCCAATGCTCGAGTTGTCGCCCCGTGATGAGGACAAAGGGATACTCAGCATCGGGTTGCTCGTTGGCAGCAATGATGTGAGCCGGCACCAAATTCACCCGCCCATTGGCCGTGGCAAAGTGGTCTTTGAAGACGATGGGCTCACCGGGATCGTCTGCACTCAAACACGGGTACGTGACACTGGAGTGTTGTTCTAAACGCTCCCAGGTGATGCCGGCGATGGCCGAGGCCATCGCTTGCCGCATCTCCTCATACACTTGCGCCACCCCGTCGTGTTCTCCCGTGTAGTGCCACTGCAGGCCCATGCCACGCGCCATCTCTTGAATGATCCACAAATCGGGTTTGGCCAGACCGGGGGCATTCACCGCTTGTCGGCCCATTTGCACCATGCGGTCGGTGTTGCTCACGGTGCCGGTTTTTTCTGGCCAAGCCGTGGCGGGGAGTACAACATCAGCAAGCCAGGCCGTCTCCGTCATGAAAATGTCTTGCACGACCAAGTGCTCCAGCCTCGCCAATGATTGCCTGGCATGGTTCAAGTCGGGGTCGCTCATGGCGGGGTTCTCCCCCATGATGTACATGCCGCGGATTTTTTGGGGATCACTGTCTGGCGCCAACACCTTGTTCATGATCTCCACCACCGTGAGGCCGGGTTGATTGTCCAACTCGGTCCCCCAAAACTCTTCAAACCATGCCTGGGTCGCCGGGTCGTTGACCCGCATGTAGTTGGGGTACATCATCGGGATGAGGCCTGCGTCGCTGGCCCCTTGCACATTGTTTTGCCCCCTCAAGGGGTGCAGCCCCGAACCGGGCTTGCCCAGTTGTCCTGTGATGCTCGAGAGTGCAATCAAGCAGCGCGCGTTGTCGGTGCCGTGCACGTGCTGGCTCACCCCCATGCCCCACAAAATCATGGCGCTTTTGGCCGTGGCAAAGGCACGCGCGACTTCTCGCAGCGTTTGAGCGTCAATCCCGCAAATGAAAGCCATGGCCTCAGGGGAGTACGCCTTGACGCTCTCTCTCAAGGCTTCAAAGTGTTGCGTGCGCTCTCGCACAAAGGCCTCATCGAACAACTGCTCTTCAATGATGGTGTGAATCAGCGCATTGAGCATGGCCACATCGGTGTCGGCCTTGAACTGCAAATCCCGCCAGGCGTATTTGCTCATCTCGGTCAAGCGCGGATCGGCCACGACGATTTTGGCGCCCCGTTTGGCCGCGTTTTTCATCCAAGTCGCCGCCACCGGGTGGTTGGAGGTCGGGTTGCAGCCGATCAGAAAAATCACGTCCGCATGCTCGACATCGTTGACTTGGTTGCTCACCGAGGCCGACCCCACGCCTTCCAACAAGGCCGAGACGCTCGAGGCATGGCACAAGCGGGTGCAGTGGTCCACATTGTTGGAAGCAAACCCCGTGCGCACCAATTTCTGGAACAAATAGGCCTCTTCATTGGAGCATTTGGCCGACCCAAAGCCGGCCAAGGTTTTGGGGCCGTGCGTGTCTTTGAGGGTTTTGAGGCCCCCTGCGGCAAGGCTCAAGGCTTCTTGCCAACTCGCCTCTCTAAAAACTTGTGACCAGTCACCGGCATGGCGGTTGAGCGTCATGAGCATGGCAGGGTCTTTGGGCACGCCTGTCTTTCGAATGAGCGGTACCGTCAAACGCTCAGGGTGACGGATGTAGTCAAAGCCAAAACGACCCTTGACACACAATCGGTTGTGGTTCGCTGGGCCGTCTCGCCCATCAACCCCCACGATGGTGTTGTCCTTGACTTTGTAGGTGAGCAAGCACCCCACCCCACAAAACGGACACACCGAGTCCACTGTCTTGTCCACCACTTGGCTGCCCACCAGGGTTTTGGGCATCAAGGCACCGGTCGGACACGCTTGCACGCATTCACCACAGCCCACACACGTGCTCTCGCCCATCGGGTCGCCAAGATCAAACACGATGGCACTCGCGTCTCCTCGGTGCGCATACCCCAAGACGTCGTTGACTTGCTCTTCACGGCAAGCGCGAACACAACGGTTGCACTGGATGCACGCATCCAGGTTCACCGCCATGGCCGGGTGGGAGACATCGGGGGCGGGTTGGTGGCGGCGCAAGGCTTTCAATTCGGGGCGCACCGTCACACCGCACTGATGGGCCCAGTGGCTCAATTCGCCGTGCTGCCCAAGGGGGGGTGTGCCGCCGCCTTCGTCTTCGATCCAATGGTGGCCTTGGTCGGGCATGTCAGACAACAAGAGTTCGAGCACCATGTCTTGGCTTTTTTTCACACGCGCGTTGCTGCTGGAAACCTCCATGCCCTCGCGCACGGTGCGGCAGCAACTCGGCGCCAAGGCTCTCTCGCCCTTGATCTCCACCACACACGCACGGCAGTTGCCGTCCGCACGCAGGCCATCTTTGAAGCACAGGTGGGGGATGGCCTCGCCCTGGCGTTTGGCCACATCAAGCAATGTTTCACCCTCATGGGCCAAAACGGTTTGTCCATTCAACGCAAGACTCACCGTCTTTGGTGCTGAAGTTGGAGTTGTAGTTGCAAAGGCATTGACGCTCATGATTCAGACCACCTCATGAGAAAAATAGTTCAGCACACTTTGCACCGGATTGGGCGCGGCTTGCCCCAAGCCACAAATGGACGCATCGAGCATCACTTGGTTCAAGTCGGTGAGTGTGGCTCGGTCCCACACCCGAGCCTGCATGAGGGCAGCGGCTTTGGCCGTTCCCACCCGGCATGGGGTGCACTGGCCACAGCTCTCGTTCTTGAAAAACCGCATCATATTGAGTGCAGCTGCCCGGGCCGAGTCTTGATGCCCCAGCACAATGACAGCGGCAGAACCGATGAAGCTGCCATGGGGCTGCAAGGTGTCAAAGTCAAGGGGCACTTGATTCAAACTCGCAGGCAAGATGCCACCCGAGGCACCTCCAGGCAAGTAGGCATAAAAGGTGTGTCCGTCCAGCATGCCGCCACAGTGCTCGTCGATGAGTTCTTGGATGGTGATGCCCGCAGGCGCCAATTTGACCCCGGGGTTTTTGACGCGACCGCTCACACTGAAGCTGCGCAGTCCTTGCCGGCCATGGCGCCCAAAGCCAGTGAACCACTCGGCACCCTTTTGCAAGATGTCTCGCACCCAGTACAAACTCTCAAAATTGTGCTCCAAGGTGGGCCGACCAAACAGTCCGACCTCAGCAATGTAGGGCGGGCGCATGCGTGGCTCACCGCGCTTGCCCTCGATGCTCTCGATCATGGCGGATTCTTCCCCGCAGATGTAGGCCCCTGCGCCTCGCCTGAGTTCAATGGTGGGCAAGTCACACGGCGGGTGGGCTTTGAGACGGGCCAACTCAGCGCTCAACATCTCTCGGCAGCCGTGGTACTCGTCTCTCAAATAAATGTAGATGGCGTCGATCCCCACGACGTGGGCCGCGATCAGCATCCCCTCCAAAAACCGGTGCGGGTCTCGCTCGAGGTAGGTGCGATCCTTGAAGGTCCCGGGTTCGCCCTCATCGATGTTGACCGCCATGAGTCGAGGCGCCGGCTGCTCACCCACGATGCGCCATTTGCGCCCCACCGGAAAACCTGCACCCCCAAGCCCCCTCAGGCCCGAGTTCTCCAAGGTGGTGAGGATGTCCGCCTTGGTTAGGCTGCCTGCCACCACACGTTGCAAGAGTGCATACCCCCCCGACTTCACATAGACCTCCACATCCTCGTGGGCATGGGGCGCGTGATGGAGGAGCTTTTCACGCACCGCCGCTTCAACGCGCTCTGGGCTGGCGTGATCGATGGGGTTTTGATGAACGACCGCCACCGGGGCGTGTTCACACCGGCCCACACAAGGAGCCGCGATGATTTGAATCTGATCGGAGCCCAACAAAGTGGGGAGTTTTTGGAGCAAGTCTTGGGCGCCTGCCAACTCACAACTGAGTCCATCGCAGACCCGGATGGTGAGCGCGTGCGCGTGCTCGCCGTCACGGATGATCTCAAAGTGGTGATAAAAAGAGGCCACCTCAAACACCTCGGCCATGGGCAGTGTCATCGCTTTGGCCAAGGCCACCAAATGTCTGTGATGAAGCCCCTGGTATTGGTCATTGAGCAAGTGCAAATATTCAATGAGCAAATCGCGCCGATAGGGCCCGTGCCCCACCAGGCTCAACACGTCAAGCTGAGCACTCTCCTCGACTTGGCGGCCTTTGAGTTGGCTTTTTTTGCGAATTTTGAGGCGCATTTCTTCAGTAGAAATCGAGGAGACAATGGCCATGGTGTTGTGGATGCTCAGGGTGGATAGGAGGGGGACTCAATCTCAAAGAAACAAAAAAAACGCTTGCAAATCATTATAGGATGGGCTCACTTGCAAAGAGGCAAACTGGCATGCAGGGGTGCACGCATGCACAGATGCGTGCGCTCTTGCGAAGGGCCTTCATCCCAGGAACTTGGCCACACTCAAGAGGGTCCGATAAACCCCCCAAGCCATGGGCAAACCAACCGCGGTCCACGCCAGCCACACCCACACACCACTCGTATTTGACTCCTGATGTCCAGTGAACTGGGTCTCGGAGGCAGCAGCCCTTTCGTGGGCGAGTTTCTTTTCCGCAAGGAGCTCATCGGCCGTCATGAAAAACTTGGCATCCACGGGCTTGATCAACAAATTGCACACCAGCCCCACGGCCAACATGCCCACCAAGATGTACATGGTCTGATCGTAGACTTGCTCGCGCGGGATGCCCAGACTCAATTGATAGTCGCGCATGTAATTCACGACCACTGGCCCCAAAATCCCCGCGGTGGCCCAGGCCGTGAGCAGCCGACCATGAATAGCACCCACCATTTGGGTCCCAAACAAATCAGCCAAATAGGCCGGCACCGTGGCAAAGCCGCCACCGTACATGCTCAGGATCAAACAAAAAGCCGAGACAAACAAAATTTGATTGCCCGCTGCAGCGCTGGAGGGCACGCTGGCGTAGAGCGCAGCGCCCAAAACAAAGAAGACCACATAGGTCATTTTGCGACCCAAAAAGTCAGACAAGGACGCCCACACAAACCGCCCACCAATGTTGAACAAGCTCAAAAGCGCCGTGAATCCCGCAGCAACACCCGCGATGGCGGTCAACTGGGTCTTGTCAAGATCGACAAATTTGGTGGGCAAGCCAATCAAGCCGCCCCCAAAGACCTCTTGCAGCATGGGCGAGGACATGCCAATCACGCCAATGCCGGCCGAGACGTTCATGCAAAGCACCATCCAGACCAACCAAAACTGTGGAATCCCCCAGACCCGGCTCACGTGCACGTGGCCCGTGGTGATCATGGAATTGAGCTGAGCATTGGCCGCAGGCGTCCAGCCCTTGGGCTGCCAGCCTGTGGGAGGAATTCGGTAGGACAAAGCGCCGCCCATCATGAATACAAAATACACCACGGCCATCACCATGAAAGTCGGCACCACGCCCACGCTCACATCGCTGGCAAAGAACTTCATGAGGTCTGCGGCCATGGGTGAACCGATCATGGCACCACCGCCAAAGCCCATGATGGCCATGCCGGTGGCCATGCCGCGGTGATCGGGAAACCATTTGATGAGCGTGCTCACCGGGGAGATGTAGCCCAGTCCCAGACCAATGCCACCAATGACCCCCGAGCCCAAGATCATTATCCAAAACTGATGGGTTTGCACGCCAAGTGCCGAGATCAACATCCCGCCACACCAGCACAAAGCGCTCACGACTCCCGCCTTGCGCGGTCCCACGCGTTCAAGCCAGCCACCCCAAAGCGCTGCCGAAGATCCGAGCAGCACAAAAAACAAGGTGTACATCCAACCCAGGGTGGAGATTTTCCAGTCGCACGTGGTGATGAACAGTTCTTGAAAGAAACCAATCTCAGGTCCACACTGGATGGCCGCTTTGACGCCCAAGGCTTTGGACAAGGGCAACCAAAACACCGAAAACCCATACGCCATGCCGATGCACAGGTGAATGGCCAAGGCCGCAGGCGGCACCAACCAGCGATTAAAACCGGCGTGGGCCACCGTTCGACTTTTGGACAAAAAGCCCTCGGTGTCGTTGGGGTTGTCCTGATTGAGCGTTGAATGGGTACTTGTATTCATGTTGTCTGCCTGTTGAGCGCCACCAGAGCATTGAGCACATTGAGCGCATTATTATTTTTGCCGAAAATGAAAAACACCTTCAATTTCATTGTGAGCGCAATTCATCTGGTTTTGATCAAGAAAAACCCTGAGATGGACAACCCCATGAATACCAAGCGAACGCCACTCAATGCAGGCGTGCAACGCCTAGGACGCAGAATGCGGGCTAAGCCATGGAGTCCTGTTGAGTTTGATCATCTTTTGTCTTAGAAGAGAACACCATTGAATGGTCCGATCGGAACATTCAATGGCACTCTGAGCAAACAAAAGCGCATGACGCACTGAACGGAAAATCAATGCCCCATGCATACGCCCAAGACGCCCGAGGATCTTGGACAAAGCATTCGTGCTCAAGGTGAGCGATGGGGTCTCACGCAGCCTGGGTTGCCCCTGACCCAGGGTCGCTGGTGTGAGTGTGGTTGTGGTTGTGAGTGTGGTTGTGAGTGTGGTTGTGAGTGTGGGGGGCGGTTGGTGGGTGCTGCGTCGTGGAGGTGGGGGTCACCGATCCCCCATGACGAATCATTGAACGTTTGCTCTGGGGTCTTTCTTGGCCAATCGGCTGAGCAAATAGTCGACTTCCTGCCTGGCTGAAGCGTTCAGTTGACCACCAGGTGCCCTTTGCGCATCACTCTTTAATAAACCACGCTTAAAGAGCACGTATTTTCTGACGGCCATGCCCGCACCGGGTTGTTGCTCGTACCTTAACAAAGGCAAATGGGCATCGAACAAATCGTGGGCTTCGTCTCGTTGCCCGGCTTTTTGCAGTCGAACGACGTCACACAACATGTCAGGAAAACAATACCCGGTGTTGGAGCCGTCCGCACCTCGGCTCATCTCGAAATCCAAAAACAGTCCCCCGTTCCCACACAAGATGGCCAAACGGCGCATGGAGCCATCCGCCTCAAAGGACCTGAGCGTGGAGATCTTCTCTAGACCTGGCCAGTCCTCGTGTTTGAGCATTTGAATGGCAGGGATCTCTTGCACCAGGGTGCGGATCACCTTGGGGCTGATTTGGACCGAGAACGACAAGGGATAGTCTTGAACAACGATGGGGATGTCTTCTCCAATGGCCTTGGTGGCTTGTTGGTAATAGGTGATGACTTGCTCGTCGGTTCTCAAGGTGTTGGGGGGGGCAATCATGACACCGGCCGCCCCCAAACCCATCACCTCTTGAGCGAGCGCCTTCATTGACGCAAACCCAGGCGACGTGACACCGACCACCACGGGTCGTTGGGGTGTTTTGCGGATGAATTGAGCGGTGATGGCGACACTCTCGGCATGGGTGAGCTTGGGCGCCTCCCCCATTTGCCCAAGGACGGTGAGTCCTGTGGCACCGCACTCCACATAAAAGTCAGCCAAGCGGTCAATGGAATCGGAGTCGATGCGACCGTCGTCAAAAAATGGGGTTGGAGCGATGGGAAAAACACCGCTGGCACTTGCATTGAGCTTCATGATCAGATTCAATCTTAAGAAGAGGGAGGAAGAGTTGAGATTATTGCTCAAACACTTTTGAATTGACCCTTGAGCTTTGCCCAGTGGCATTGGGTCTTCAAGTGGCTCAAGTGCTTGGGATTGATGGTTCCATCAAATTGTAGTCCTGCCAACACCACGCTCACCGATATTTGACACCTTTGCCCTTCCGTTGCTCACTGATACGGGCTCTCAAGATTGCGCCCAAAAACTGCAGTACGCCCCCAAACACGCTCGAGTTTGATGACCGTCTCTTGGATGAGGGGGGGGCTCAACCGTTGATCAACAAATTGACCTGTTTTTTAGTCAAGCCTGTGCAAGTCGCAAAATCAACCTGAGAGCACCCCAACTCAGTGATCAGATCCTAAATGGTCGCACCAAGTGGACTTGCCCCACTGGGGTCGAAGGTCGACAAAGACTCATGCGTCATCTCATGGTTTTTCAATGGCA
>CAIPFK010000181.1 GCA_903864315.1 uncultured Burkholderiales bacterium
CTCAAGCTCGCGCCAATTACTTGGCCACCTATGGCGCCTTGGCGCTACCCAACGTCAACACCCAAGTCTCAACCGCTCGGGAGAGGGCCTCACAAGCCACCACCAATGTCCCAGGAGGCTCGCTGTTCAACCTCTACAACGCCTCCATCAACGTGAGCTATACAGTCGACCTCTTTGGTGCCAATCAGTCGGCCATCGAGGGACAAAAAGCCTTCATCGACTTGCAAGCCTACCAATTGCGCGCGGCTCAATTGAGTGTCATGGGCAATGTATTGACCGCGGCGATCAAAGAGTCCGCCCTCAAGTCACAAATTGACGAAACCCAAGAAATACTTCGCCTGCAAGAAAAACAGCTTGAGATCATGCGCCGCCAGCAAAGCTTGGGGGCCATTGGAGTGGCACCCATTTTGGTGCAAGAAGGTCTCATTGCTCAAACCCGCGCGAGCTTGCCAGCACTGCAAAAATCATGGGAATTGGTGAAGAGCCAAATTGCGGTTCTCAGCGGTGCATTGCCCAACGAAAAAGAATACGAAAGCATTCGAATTTCTGATTTGCATCTGCCCACCCAACTGCCCACCAGCCTACCGAGTCAGCTCATTGGCCATCGTCCAGACATCTTGGCCAGCCAAGCGAGCCTTAACCAAGCAGTTGCCGCTTTGGGACTGGCCAAAGCCAATTTATACCCCCAAATCAATTTAACAGGCAACATCGGCTCCACCGCAACCCTGAGCAACAATCTTTTCAGCACGCCCTGGAGTTTTTGGACTTTGGGCGCGGGTTTGAGTGCCCCCATTTTCAATGGTGGTGCACTCAATGCCAAAGTCAGTGCCGCCAAAGCGGGCTACGAAGGCGCGTATTACCAATACAAATCAACGGTGCTCAATGCCTTTGAAAATGTGAGCGACGCCTTGAACGCCGTCCATTTTGACAGTCAAAGCCTCCAGTTGATCAGCCAGTCCGAGCAAATAGCGAAAAAGAGCCTGACTTTATCTCAGAACCAATACCAATTGGGCGCGATCAATATCATGACGCTCTTGGACGCTCAAAGGACCTATGCCCAAGCCCGCTTGAACCTCATTTCTGCTCAGGCCAACCGCTTTGCTGACACCGTGGCGTTGATCCAAGCCATGGGAGGTGCTGCTTGGGACCCCCAAAAAATAACCAACGCAACTGTGCTGGAGACAAAAGTCTCCAGCCTTCCTTGAGGGCTGTCACCCGTCACGATTGGTTTGTCCAACATGATTGACAGCTTGTATCAATTCCCGCTTATCAATTTTCCTTTTTTAAATCACTTTTCCTTCAAGAGAGAATTCAAATGACCAAACGCATGCTGATCATGCTCGGATGTATTGTGGTTTTGGTGGCCGGTTTGGCTTTTGGCTTTTATTTGCACATCCAAAAACTCATTGCCAGCGCACCCAAACCTGGGCCTCAAACGGTCACCTCGATGATTGTCAAAACCATGGAGTGGAAACCGCAATTGACTGCGATCGCCACCTTGAGTCCGGTCAAAGGCGTGGAGTTGAGCAGTGAAGTCTCTGGCCTGGTTGTTCAGGTTTTGTTTCACTCAGGCCAAGCGGTCAAAGCAGGAGATCCCTTGGTGCAACTCAATGCAGACGCAGAACTGGCCCAATTCAAAGCAGCCGAAGCCAGCGCAGAGCTCGCGGAGATCGTCTACCAGCGTGACAAGGCTCAGTTTCAAGTGCAAGCCGTCAGCCAAGCTCAACTCGATGCCGATACCGCCGACTTGAAGCTCAAAAAAGCCCAAGCCATGTTGCAAAAAGCGACCCTGGAGAAAAAAACAATCAAAGCCCCCTTTGCGGGCAAATTGGGTATCACCGCTGTCGTTCCTGGTCAATTCTTGAATCCTGGCGACAAAGTGGTCACCCTTCAAACCTTGAACCCCATTTACGCTGACTTCTTTCAGCCTCAGCAAAAAGTTGCTTTGTTGAAAACCGGCCAAGCGGTGAGCTTGAAATTGGATGCGTATCCGGGTCAAGTGTTCAGCGGTCGCATCACCACCTTGAACCCCAAGGTGGAGACGGCTTCGCGCAATTTACAAATTCAATCCACATTTGACAACGCCAAGCTTCAACTCTTGCCTGGCATGTTTGCCAATGTGAGCGTGGACCTCGGTCAAGCCCAGCAGTTGCTCACCTTGCCTCAAACCGCCGTTACCTATAACCCGTATGGCTCGACTGTCTTCATCGTCAAAGAGGCTGACAAAGAAAACGCAGATGGCAAAAAGCCCAAAGTCGCACAGCAAATCTTTGTCGTCACGGGTGAGACCCGTGGGGATCAAATCACCATCTTGAAGGGCCTCAAAGAAGGCCAAGAAGTGGTGACGAGCGGTCAACTGAAATTGAAAAATGGCACCCCAGTGCTCATTGACAACAGCGTCCTGCCAGGCAACGATCCCAGCCCCACGCCACAGGAGCCTTGAGTCCCATGAACTTCACTGACATTTTCATCCGACGCCCGGTTCTGGCCTCCGTGGTGAGTTTATTCATCGTGGTCCTCGGACTGCGATCCTTGTTCACCCTCCCCGTGAACCAATACCCACGAACACAAAATGCAGTGGTGACGGTCTCCACCACCTATTTTGGAGCAGACTCACAAACAGTGGCGGGCTTCATCACCCAGCCGCTGGAATCGGCCATTGCACAAGCGCAAGGCATTGACTATATCTCGTCCACCAGCACCAACGGTGTGTCCACCATCTCGGCCACCTTGCGTCTCAATTACGATGCCAACCGAGCATTGACTGAGATCAACACCCAGGTCGCTTCTGTCAAGAATCAACTCCCACCGCAGTCACAGCAACCCGTGTTGTCAGTGCAAATTGGTCAAACCATTGACGCCATGTATTTGGGGTTTTACAGCAACGACATCCCAACCAACAACGTCACCGATTATTTGATCCGTGTCGTCAAACCCAAACTCGATTCCATCGAAGGCGTTCAAGTTGCTGAAATTTTAGGCGGACGCATTTTTGCATTGCGCGCTTGGCTTGATGCCGACAAGATGACCGCCTTCAACATCACGGCCACCGACGTGAGCAGCGCATTGGCGGCCAACAACTTTTTGGCCACGGTGGGTGTGGCCAAAGGCTCGATGGTCACCATACCATTGACAGCGGGTACAGACTTGCATTCGGTTGAAGAATTCAAACAATTGAGCATCAAATCGGTCAATGGCGCGATTGTGCGACTCCAAGATGTGGCAACCGTGAGTTTGGGGTCCGAGAACTACGACTTCAATGTCGCCTTCAGTGGCGAGAGATCGGTGTTTGTCGGCATCAAAGTGGCGCCAGATGCCAACGTCTTGGATGTGGCCAAGCGCGTGAGAAAAGTAACGCCCGATATCCAACAACAACTTCCCTCTGGCGTCACGGGTGATATCGTCTATGACTCGACCAAGTTCATCAATACGTCTATTTATGAAGTGCTCAAAACATTGGCCGAAGCGTTGGTGATTGTGACTTTGGTGATCTTCCTCTTCCTTGGCAACTTCAAGGCCGTGTTGATCCCCATCATTGCCATGCCTTTGTCGCTCGTGGGTACATTTTTCATCATGCTCGCCTTGGGCTACTCGATCAATTTGCTCACCCTCTTGGCACTCGTATTGGCCATTGGCTTGGTGGTCGATGATGCCATCATTGTGGTGGAGAACTTTGATCGCCACATGAAGGACGACAACATGAGTGCCTTGGATGCGGCACTTCAAGCCGCCAGAGAGTTGGGCAGTCCGATTTTGGCCATGACCGTGGTGTTGATTGCTGTTTATGTCCCGATTGGCTTTCAAGGTGGCCTCACTGGCGCCTTGTTCACAGAGTTTGCCTTCACCTTGGCAGCCTCTGTCGCCGTCTCCGGGATCGTGGCGTTGACGTTGTCACCCATGATGTGCTCACAGTTTTTCAAAAATCATGAGCACGATCCAACCCCATTGGTGGACGCCATCGACCGGGTCTTTTTGAGGGTGAGAAATGGCTATGAAAAACTCCTGCACAGTCTTTTGAATACTTGGCCAGTCCTCATTGTGATGGGTGCGATTATTTTTGTTCTGCTGGGCTTGATGTTCAAAATGTCTCAATCTGAACTTGCCCCCATGGAAGACCAAGGCATTGTGGTCTCCCAAGTTCAGGGGCCGCCGACTGCCACTTCCGACCAAATGCAAACCTATGCCAACCAAGTTTACCAAGTCGCCAAGTCGGTCCCCGAGTACGATCAAATGTTCCAAATCACAGGCGTGCCCACGGTGAACTCGGGCATTGGCGGCGTCATCTTCAAAACCTGGGAAGAGCGCAGCCGCAGTGCATTGGAGCTTCAAATGTATTTGCAGCAGCAATGGAACAAAATTGCAGGCGCTCGCATTGCTGCCTTTCAGTTCCCGCCCCTGCCAGGCTCGTCTGGCCTACCCGTTCAGTTTGTCATCTCCACCACTGAGCCATTTCAAAACCTGAACCAAGTGGCACAAAAGGTGTTGGACAAAGCGCGCGCTGACGGCAAGTTCTATTTTGCAGACGTCGACCTCAAAATCGACAAACCCCAAGCCACGGTGGTGGTGGACCGCGACAAGATTGCCTCCTTGGGGCTGACCGAACAAGATGTCGGTACCGCCCTTGGAGCCGCCTTGGGTGGTGGGTATGTGAACTACTTCTCGATCTCGGGGCGCTCTTACAAGGTCATTCCTCAAGTGCAGCAGGTCAATCGATTGAACCCAGACGACTTACTCAACTTCAACATCAAATTGCCCAGCGGCAATTTGGTCAAGGCCAGCACCGTTGCCAGTTTGAAATACGACATCGTGCCTGAATCGATCAGCCGTTTCCAGCAGCTCAATTCAGCCACCATCTCAGGCGTGACAGGATCGACTCAAGGCGAGATTTTGGAGTACCTCAGAACCGTCACCAAAGAAGTGGCACCCCCAGGCTACAACATTGACTACTCGGGGCAATCCCGCCAATTTGTGAAAGAGTCGGGTGGCTTCTTGCTCACGATGATGTTCTCCATCATCATCGTATTTTTAGCGCTGGCCGCCCAGTTCGAGAGCTTCAAAGATCCGCTGGTGATCTTGGTCTCCGTGCCCATGGCTCTCTTTGGGGCAATGATATTCATCTTTTTGGGTGCGTCCACGGTCAACATTTACACCGAGGTGGGCTTGGTGACCTTGATGGGACTCATCAGCAAGCACGGTATCTTGATCGTTGAAGTGGCCAAGCAATTGCAACGCGCGGGCAAAACCAAGCGCGAAGCCATTGAGAGCGCATCGTCGATTCGTTTGCGCCCGATTTTGATGACGACGGCGGCCATGGTGTTTGGCGTGGTGCCCCTGGTGGTGGCGTCTGGTGCTGGAGCTGCAGGCAGGCAAGCCATGGGCATTGTGATTTTCTCGGGTCTGTCCATTGGCACCCTCTTTACTCTTTTTGTGGTCCCCGCCATGTACATGTTCATTGGCTCAGATCGCGCCCAAGTGGTTGAGCAACAGTAATCGACCACAACCAGCACTTCGGGTGAAAGCACCAAGTCCTGCACACAGCAGGACTTGGTGCTATTTTGAATGCATTCAATAGATAACACTTGAGACATCCCGTCTGACGGTCATGCAGCAAAACCATTGCGATTGGCTGAAATCACTCTAAAACGCCAGCCATGATCAAGACCCTTGTCATCGTTTTTTTGATGCTGTGCGCAATGACCTTGGGTTATGAATACTTTCACCAAGATCGTTATACCTGCGAAGGAACTCGCTCAACAGAATTTGCCTCGCCACAAGAAAATACCGAATTCACCGAGCATTTGTTCATCAATTCTGCATCACAAAACGAAACCTATGATGTGTCTGCGATCAAAAAAACACGCGCTGTGAAATTTGAATTCAGCTTGAACTTCAAACACAATTATGAAATTTCAGCGACCACTCGCCTTGACCATTTCATCAACACTGACATCAAGCTCAAAACTGACAACCCATCAAAAAGCATCTATGACCTGGATCGACTTGGCAAAGTGCCCGCCACCGGACAAATCGATAAAACCAAAATCAGCATCATCTTCAATAAGCTCAACCCACAAGTTGAGATGCATTACTTCTACACGATACTGAACTTAAAATCCAACAAACCTGAAACGGTTCAAAATGAAGACGTGTTTGCCATTTGCAGTAAATTGTGATGCAAATATCAATAAGAAAATACTGCACCCAAGATCAGTTCAGCGCCACGCTCAGAGGATCGTAAGAATAAAGCCAATCGGCTCTGGATTGGGTCAAGTTTTGCTCATGAAAGGCGTCTCGCATGGCTTGCACGTCCTCGATGCGGTAAAGGCCACGACTGTGCGTTGAGCCGTTGACGATCCGTGCGGTTCGATCCAAACGGTTGCGTTGAAACAAATTCAAGGTGCTGGTGATGTCCTCACATTGCTCCAAACACCTGGCGAACACAGCAGCATCCTCAATGGCCATGACGGCACCTGAGGCCATATAGGGCAGTGTCGGATGAGCCGCATCCCCCAAGAGTGTGACTTTTTGCGTTGACCAGTTGGCCACAGGAGGACGATTGTTCAAGGCATACCGATAACACGCATCTTTATCCAAGGCGTCGATCACAGTTTGTATGGTGGGGTGCCACCCTGCAAAGTCATCCTTCAACTCTTGCCATGGCCTTTTTTGAGTCCAAGACTCGGTCTCTGGTTGGTCGTGCTCGACCAAACCCACAAAATTCATCAAGGAGCCGGCACGCAAATAGTACATGACCGCATGTTTTTTGGGGCCACACCAAACGGTGGAGACCGTCTCCATGATGTCCGAGGGCAATTGATCGACGGGGATGACTCCACGCCAAGCAATGTCCCCCGTATAGCTCACAGGCGTTGAGCCCAACATCTGAGCGCGAACCACTGACTTGATTCCATCGGCACCAATGAGCACATCGCCCTTGATTGCCAAGCCGCTCTCCAGCCGCAACACAACACCCTCATCGTTTTCCTCGTACGAATTCGCCTTGGCATTCAACGTGATGCAATTGGGATCGAGCTCGCTTACTTTTTTCGCCAATAACTCATGAATATCGGCCCTGTGCAAGTGAAAGTAAGGCGCACCAAAGGATTTTTCATGCTCCCCGCCCAGGGGAATGCGGTGCATGAGTTCTGCCGTGTCAAATCGTCGATATTCAAAGGCTTGAGGTCTGACTGCAACAGATTCAAGCGCATCTTTGAGACCCAAATCATAGAGAACCTTCACTGCATTGGCGCTTGTTTGAATACCCGCGCCCACTTCAGCCAACACCGAGGCTTGTTCATAAATACGAACATGAAAGCCTTTTTGAATCAAACAAGCAGCAGCAGTCAACCCTCCAAGGCCAGCGCCGACAATGATGACTTTGGTGTTTTTTTGCATTTCAACTCTCTCAATACATTGACTTGTGAATTCTAAAGGCATTCACCCATTCACACGCCAGTTGCCCCATGATCCATGCCCCCTTCACACGAGGCACGTGCACAGCTTTCATGCAGTGATTCAGCCGCGAATCAATCAAATTTCAAATTGGCCATTTTGGCAAGCTCCGCACCCAATTTGCGTTTTTTATCCAACTGAATCAACAAGTCCTCAGGCGTGCCACCAGCAGGCGTCACAGCCAAGGAAGCCAACACGCGCTCGCCAAATGTTTTGTCTTGCAGCAGTCGATTGACTTCCGTGTTCCAGCGACGAGCTATCTCTGGGGAAACGCCTTTGGGAAACACCAGAGCCAACCAATTTCTAAAATCCAGGTCAAATCCTTGATCTGCAAAGCTTGGCGTATCCCCTGCAAACTGTGAACGTTGCTTGCCTGAGACGATGGCAATCATGCGCATTTTGCCGTCTTTCACCATGGGAGAAACTGTCGCCGTGGAAAGATTGCTCACTTCGACTTCACCAACGGTCAAGGCCCTGGCCAACTCAGCAGGCCCTTTGTACAAAATGTGATTGAACGAGACACCCGTTTTCGCTTGAACCCACTCCAAATACAAATGCATGGTGGAGCCGCGCCCCCCAGAGCCCCAGGTCACTTGTCCTGGTTTGGATTTGGCGTAATCGATCAACTCTTTCATGGTTTTCACTGGCACATTGGCGTTCACCACGATCGACTGTTCCATGTCACCAATGTGGATGATAGGGGTCAAGTCCAATGGGTCATAGGGCAATTTCCCATAGGCAAATGGATTGATGGTCAAGATATTGCCATCGGGCAAACACAATGTGTAGCCATCGGCCGCAGCCTTGGAGCAAGCATCCATCCCAATGGTTCCGTTGGCCCCAATTTTGTTCTCCACGACGATGGGTTGCCCCATCACATTGTTCAATGAGAAAGACAATGCCCGAGCCATGACATCCAAGGTCGAACCAGGTGGCAAAGGAACAATGAGGCGAATGGGATGAGTGGGATACACCACGGCTTGTGAAAATGCGACCAAACTCGACCACATTGAACAAAAGACCACACACTTGAACGCATTGACAATCGCCTTCATTTCACCCTCCTTTTGTAAACTCACACAAGTAAAAGACATCGCAGTCACTCTCCAATGAGCACGACCCCATGCACAAATCGATTGATCTTTATTTTTGATCTTTCAATACATCATAATTTTTTTGATTGATGGCGGCGAAATACGCACCCGCAGTGATGGGTGGATAAACCGCAGGACGCTCTAGGCTCTCACAGGTGGGCAAACATTTCAAAAGCACATCCGATCGTGGGGCCGTGAAAAACGGGATTGAATGGCGTGTCTCACCGGTTTTGTTGATCACACGGTGTGGTGCAGATCGAAATCGATCGTTGGTCCATCGACTGCACAAGTCTGCATTGTTGATGAGCAAATGCCCCTCAAGGGCCGGCACTTCCACCCAACGCTGATCGCGGGTGAGCACCTCTAATCCCGGCACAGTCCCTTGAGCGAGAATGGTGAGGTAACCATAGTCGGTGTGAGGTCCAATGCCAAACTGCCCAGCCATATTTGGATTGAAGGGCGGATAGTGCAGCAAACGCAAGTTGAAAACGGGAGGCGCAAAAGCCGCATGTGTCGGCAAATACTCTGCACCAAGGCCCAAAGCGACTGACTGCAAGCGCAGGATATGGAAAACCAAGCCCTGCATAGCAGCGTAGTACTCCAACATGGTTTCTCTAAAGCCTGGTAGTCCTTCAATCCACTTGTTATCAAAAACCCATGGTTGACGGCTTAAACGATCGGGATGGTCGGGGGCAAACTCTTGGCGAATATAGTAGGATGAACTGGTGTCGGGATGCTCGCTTTTGCCATAAATTGAGGTGCGTTGGGTCTGACCGCCTGAGGGAAGATAACCCACCACACGGTCGGTCACTTTGATCGACATCTTTTGCTCTAGAGGCAATGCATGAAATTTGGCAGTTTGCTCGAACATGCGATGGATGAGATCGTCTGGTACTGCGTGGTTTTTCAAAAAGTAAAAACCCAAGCCTTCACTGGCTTGAGCCAAGGCATATGCTGTGGCTTCTAACGCATGGGGCTCTTGCTGCAAATAAGCTTGCAAATCAACCACGGGGATTTCTAATCCGTGATCGGTTTTTAGATTCGATTGAAGTTGCATGGAAATGATTCAATTGGACGACAGCAACGAATTTAGTGAATGCTCGCTCAATTTGCCATGGGGACATACCCCAAACCAAGGACCCTGGTTATCTTTGATCTTGATCAATTTCTATAGACTTTTTATCTCTGGTCTCACTCTACGCCTGCAAGCCCCACCCATGACTGAGTGCCGCCCTATAATCATTGAAACGCTACTCGCAAACAACAGTTGACCGCCATATCAACTTGCAAAATCACGAAGAAGCCACCTAACAGAAAGAGACGCATCATGATCAATCGAAATTTAACCCATAGAGCGGGAGTCCTGCTCCTCTCATGGCTGACCATGTGTTCAATCGCTCTTGCACAATCTGTTAATTACCCTAGCAAACCCATCAAAGTGATTGTGCCCACAGGCAGTGGCGGGCCCTCGGACACATGCATGCGCGCCGTGGCCCAGGCCATGCAAAACATATTGGGGCAATCCTTGGTCATTGAAAATGTCACGGGTGCCACTGGCAATATTGGCATCTCCAAGGTCATGAGTTCAAGCGCTGACGGCTACACCTTGCTCGTGCCCAGTGCTGCCAACACCTCTAGCTTTGTCACACGACCCCAAACATCAACTGACCTCGAGGCCAATTTCAAACCCATTGGGAAAATTTGCAATGCGACTCAAACCTTGGTGGTGGCACCAAGCTTGGGTGTTAAAACGGCTGAAGAATTCATCCATTACGCAAAGTTAAATCCTGGCAAGATATCTTACGCAAGCATTGGATTTGGCTCAAGCCAGCAATTGGTGGCGGAAATGTTTGCCTCTGCTGCCAATATCGAGATGCAACACATTCCATTCAGAGGGGAGTCTGCAGCGGCCATTGAAATTTCATCGGGACGGGTGCAGTTGATGTTCATGGCAGGTGCGAAGCCTTTCATGGACAGCCGTTTGGTCGTGGGTTTGGCCACCACCAACAAAGACACTTGGTCACCCATGGCCAATTTACCATCCCTCAATAAAACCGTTCTACCCGGATTTACTTACAACGGCTGGAATGGGCTCATGGCCCCCATGGGAACACCGGATGGGGTGATTCATGCCTTGAGCAAAGCTCTCAGTGAATCCCTCAAAGATGAGAAAGTGCGCTCGATCATTGGCAATATGGGCAATATGCCTGGAGCGGGCACGCCCGAAGAACTGGGCGAACAAATTCGTTCGGATATGAACATGTTCAAGAAAATCATCAAGGAGCGTCACCTTGAGTTTCCTGATTGATGAGGCATCGCCCCACGGCGTTTAGCCGCTGAGGCGCAATAGCAATCAAGACCGGACCAAGGCCAACAACGTGCCAGCGTATTCTGAGGCCATGTCTGGGGTCAAATGCGTGGCTTTTTCTTGATACAACTTGATCGTCTCCAGCACAAGCCTGGGTCGCTCGGACATGGTTTTTGCAAATGCATGCGCATCGGTGTGAAAGTTCTTTTCATCGATGATCTTACTCGCCAGCCCCAATTGAATGGCCTCGGCTGAACCCACGCTTTCGGCTGAATAGATCAAAAACGACAAGGCCTTGCTCGGAATTTTACCCAAAGCAGCACACATGGCCATGGTGGGTGGAATGTTGTGCTCAATTTCGGGAAACGAAAAACGGGCCTTGGATGAGGAAAGCGTGACATCACAGGCAACTGCCAATGCAGCACCAAAACCCACAGCATCGCCTTGAACCATGGCAATCACGGGAACAGGCACTTGAGCAATGGCTTTGTACACATCAAGCACCGCCCCCATCATCTTGACGCGAATTTCATAGGCAGTCATGCCAGCGCGAGATTCACCCTTGCCGTCGCGACCTCCACAAAACAATTCACCGCGGGACTCAATGACCACCACATTGACAGTGGGGTCTGCACCCAGTTGCCCCAGCAACTGGGCCAAGCGAGTCATCATGGCCCTGGTCAGCGTATTCCCCTCTTGCGGCCGATTCAGATCGATACTGGCCACAGCACCTTCACGCTTTACTACAAAATCAAATTCACTCATCATGGATCCTTCTTGATTTAAAAAATTACAACTGCGCCAAGGGCAACGGTCCCTTGACATTTTGAGGCTCACCGCCAGATCACAATGCCGTTTCCCCCAAAGCATGTTCACCCAAAAGCTCAACAATATCTTGCGGTGCAATGGGCGTGTGTGAAATGCGCACATCAAAGGGGCTCAAAGCGTTTTCCACTGCACTGATGATGGCAGCAATCGCTGGAATTGTGCCACCCTCCCCTGCACCCTTGACACCCAAGGGATTCAATGGAGAAGGGGTCTCCAAATGAACCATGTCGACCTTGGGCATATTCGTGGACAAAGGTAGCAAGTACTCGCCAAAATTGGTGGACACCGGTTGGGCTTGGTCATCAAACACCATTTGCTCCAAGAGCGCATTGCCAATGCCGTGAGCTATACCGCCCACAATTTGTCCATCGACCACCATGGGATTGATCAACTTGCCGCAATCGTGAGCCACGGTGTAGCGCACAATGTCAACGCCACCCGTGTGAATATCGACCTCCACTTCCACCACGTGCGTTCCATTGGAATAGGTGGATCGATCGGGCGTGAAATAGGATGTTGTCTCAAGACCCGGCACCAGTCCATTGGCCATAGAGAACCCTGGCATCCCAACAGAACGAACAGCAATTTCTCTAAAGCTTTTCTTTTGCTGCGGATCCGACTTCAAGACAACGTGCCCGTTATGAATATCCACTTGGTCAATGGAGCACGACAACATCACCGCACCATAGGCCTTGAGCTTATTCGCAACATCCGTTGCAGCCATGTGCACCGAAGATCCTGCCGTGACTGCAGTTCGTGCCGCAAAAGTACCAATGCCAAGACCTATCAGTGCCGTATCCCCCGTGATCACTTGAATGTCCTTGGGGTCAGCATTCAATGCATCGGCAGCCACTTGGGCCAGTGTTGTCTTATGGGATTGACCTTGAGGCACAGCACCCGTATAGACCGTGATTTTTCCCGTCGTAGAAATTTTGACTGTAGCACCCTCATAAGGACCCAGACCCGTGGCCTCAACAGCATTGGCCATACCAATACCAAGATACCGGCCTGCTTCTCGAGCCTTCTCTTGCCGAATCTTAAATCCTTCGTAGTCGGCCTTGCTCAACGCAGCCGCTTGACACGCGGGGTAGTCGCCACTGTCATAGGTGACCGGTCGTCCGTCTCGGAAAATAATCCCCACGTTATAAGGCATTTGCTCGGGCTGAATGAAGTTGCGCCGGCGCACTTCTCCCGCATCCAATCCCAGTGTTTGAGCCACTCGGTCCATCAATCGCTCCATGGCAAAAACAGCCTGGGGGCGGCCTGCACCACGAACCGAGGTCACTTGGATCTTATTCGTGTACATGGAGAACACATCGAGCTTGAAGTTTTCAATCACGTAGGGACCTGGGACCGTCGTGGCGCTGATCCAGGGCACCACAATACCCCAGGGTACATACGCACCATTGTCGTGAACGAGTCGACCTCTCAGACCCAAAATTTTGGCATCCTTCGAAACAGCCAATTCCACGTCCCAATACTGATCGCGTTCTTGGTGGGTGGTGAGGAAGTTTTCACGCCGGTCTTCAATCCATTTAATCGGACGGCCCAAAACCTTAGCAGCTACAGCCACATTGGCATATTCTGGGTAATAAGAGCCCTTGGGCCCAAAACCACCACCCACATCAGGTGCAACAACACGAAGTTGGTCATCCGAGAGATCAAACAACTCCAACATGCAACGCTTAATGCGATGCGACCCCTGTGATGACACATGCAAGGTGTAAGCGTCGGCACTTTTATCGTAACTGGCAATGGCGCCACGGCACTCCATGAAAAATGGACCTCCGCGGTGTTGGAAAAATCGCTCACTGATCACGTGCGGTGCGTTGTTAAAAGCCGCATCTGTGTCTCCAACATTGATTTGAAACTTGGCGGCAATGTTGCTACTCATGTCCAAGTGAGCGCAATGATCAGAAGACTCCAATGCGTCCAAACAATCGTTGGCCACATTCAAGACCTCATAATCGATTTCAACCAATTGAGCAGCATCTTCGGCGATATAACGACTCTCTGCGATCACACAAGCGATCGGCTCACCCACATAACAGGCCTCTTGATTGACCAAGGCAAACGGCAACTTGGTCGTGATGATCGATGGGTGTGGCACCAACAATGGCAAGGTTTGGTGACGAACCACATCGGGCAAATCAGCATATAAAAATACCGCCTTCACACCAGGGACTGCCAATGCCTTGGATTTATCGATACTCAGGATCTTGGCGTGTGCGTGTGGGCTTCTTGTAAAAGCTGCGTGCAGCATACCGAGCATATGGATATCGTCAATGTATTGTCCTTCCCCTTTTAAAAAAGCCGGATCCTCTTTGCGCTTGATGGACGCGCCAACCCATTTTTTGTTCATGACTGCGCCTCACGCATTTTTTGAGCAGCGTCCATGGCTGCACTGATGATGGGCAAATATCCCGTACAACGACATAAATTACCCGACAGCACTTCTTGTACTTCTTGCTGCGTGGGATTGGGATGATCACGTAAAAATTCCGTCAACGTCATGAGCATGCCAGACGTGCAAAATCCGCACTGCAAACTGTGGTGATCTTGGAAGCATTGCTGCAAAGTATTGAGCTCCCCATTGACAGCCAGTCCTTCCACGGTCTGAATACTTTGCTCATTGGCCTGGACCGCCAACATCAAGCAAGACCTCACGCTCTCACCATTGACCAACACAGTACAAGCACCACACACACCATGCTCGCATCCCACATGGGTTCCAGTGAGATCCAAATCGTGGCGCAAGAAATCCACCAAGGTCATGCGTGTATCCACCTCACGCTCGTAGGTTTGACCGTTGACCTTGACGGCAATGCTTCTCTTATCTGTCATGTGATTTCTCCTGAGCACTCTTGGCCGCTTGGCACAATGCTCTATACGTCATGATTCGGGCCAAATGTTGTCGATACGATGCAGTGACATAGGCATCACTCACCGATTCGATTTGACTCACGTCGTGGGCCGCTTGGATCAATGCGCTTTTGCTAGGCAACTGTCCCATCAAATTCCTCTCAACGTTGCTGGGTCTCACCGGTGCAGCGCCCAGACCAGAGACAGCAATCTTGAGTGACTCAATCTGGCCTAATGCATCCAGTCTCATCAAGCAAGAGCATGCCACGATTGCAAAGTCACCGTGGCGCCTGGCAAATTCAACGAAACCGAAACCATCTCTCACATGGGGAAGCGTCAAGCGCACTCGACTCAAGATTTCCTGCTCAGCGACTTGCGTGGTCAAGAACCCCTGATTGAATTCGTCCATGCTCACTTCTCGAGAGCCATTTTTAGAACTGATTTGTAGCGTGCCATCGAGCAAGGCCGTCATGTTGACCAACTCAGCAGCAGGATCGAAATGACAAAGGGAGCCACCAATGGTGCCTCGATTGCGAGTTTGCCGGTGCCCGACGTAGTGCAGAGCTTGAAGCACAATCGGGCAATGCTGGGCAACCTCATTGGAGAACTCCAAAGTTCTTTGACGGGTCATGGCACCAATGTTCATGTAACCGCCATCAATTTGAATGAAATCAAGCTCACTCACCTTGTTGAGGTCAATGAGATGATCGGGCATCAAATACCGAAAATTCATCATCGGCATGAGGGTTTGACCTCCAGCCAAGAGTCTTGTGTTCTCTAGGGTTGAGAGTAAGTCCACCACATCGCTCAAGCGAGTAGGATCGTGGTATTTAAAGGCAGCAGGTTTCATAAATCATCACAAGTTTTTTTCCAACGCAAATTTGTTCAAGTTCATTCAAAATTTTTCGTGCTTGGCAGTTGGTGTTTCTGGACTCAAGTCATCGCGGCGGCGCGCCAAGGTCTCCAAGCCACTGAGCTCCCAATCACCGGAAACTGCTCTTTGGGCAAATTTTTCCCAAGTGTCGTTCCAGTCACCCAAGGTATAACCGTGCCAAGGTTGTTTGACCTGCAGAGTTGGCAAATTCAATTGATCCCAAATTTCTTTGGCCCGCTCCATGTACTCTTTACCGGGAAGAGCGAGTGGCGCCATGGCGTACTTTTGTGTTGCATCGATGAGCAAAGTGGACTCGGCCTTGTTGGGACCATACTGTGAGCCCTGAACGCCACGGCGGTAGGGTACCAACTGCACATCCTCCATTGGAGTCATGCGATAGGCCATGGACCAAAACACTGCATCGGTACTTTCAGGATCCACATCCTCACTCACACCCACCACAATTTTCCCGCATTCAGGTCTGAGCGTCGCCGCCCCATGAAGTCCTCGCCAAACCTCAGTGCGCAATACGCCACGCTCAAATTGGACAAAAATCACAGGCCTTAGATTGGACAAGGGCTCATGCATGACCACTCGCTTGACGCCCTTGATTGACAATGTGTCGCGCAAATGGGCCAAGAAAATTGGCTCATACGCCACTTTTTTGACCACACTGGACTCGCTGGGGGTGACTTGACTGATGATGGCTGCAAAAACAGCTTTCTTTCGATGGGTGATGGCTGTCACCTGCATGGGCATGTTGTATGCCTCCAGTGCAACATAGCCGTTGCTCTCACCAAAAGGAGCCTCAGGCTCCAGGGTCGACGTATCGATCCAGCCCTCAACCACAATTTCCGCATCCGCAGGCACGTTCAGATCAATGCTCACGCACTTGGTCATTCGAATGGCCTCTCCTGCCAAAGCACCTGCAACGGACATCTCATCCAAATCGACTGCGATTTTTTGTGGACCGGTGAAAAACACCACGGGCGAGACGCCCAACACAATGGCAATGGGCATGCGTGCGTTTTGTTCCCGGTATTTTTTCCAATGCAACCATCCTCCTGCACCACCCACGCGGGCAACCATTCTCACCACCAATCGATCCGTCGCTTTCAAAGCTGCGCGATAAGTTCCCATATTTTGGATGCCGGTTTCTGGATCCTTGGATACGCACAAAGTAGCGGTTAAATACGGCGCAGAGTCAAACCCAGGGGTCGAGACTGGAACTGGCAAAGCGGCCAAGCCACCTCCAGGCATTTTTAAAGCCTCCCCTTGAATCACAACCTCTTGGCACGGTGGATGCTCAACCATCAGGGGCTCAATCGGATTCTTAATGGCATTGACCCAAGCTTTACCAATGTCTTCTACTTTTTGCCCCATTCCCAAAGCATAAATATCTGGAGACGATGCAAAAGCACCAATCGCCACGTCCATGTCGTAACGCCTGCCTTTGGAGTCCACAATGTTCGTGAATAGAAAAGCTTTGCGTTGATTTTCAGGCAAACCGCCCACAAACTGCCATCTGACCAAGGGTTGTAACTCGGTGTCTTTATTGATGGGATGATCCACGCGAACGAGCAACCCTTTTTCTTCCAGTTGTTTCAAATGCGACTGAAAATCGGTGACAGGTTTAACAGATGAATGTTCAGGCATGAATTTCTTTCTCAATGAATTGTCACGGGTGTTCCCGATGACATGTATGAAGCAAATGCTCTCGCTTGTTTTGCGAAACCAGCAATCGAGGTCAATTCAAAAGCCGAGGCTTTTCAAAAAAGTAGCATTTCAATAAGGGCTTATTTTAGATTGCGCAAGACTTTCAATCGTCTTCAGGGCTTGACTTTACCTGAGCTCACCAACTTTTGATTGACTTCAAGCTCCTCTTTCACGCGAGTAAAAAATTGATCGGATGGCGTACCCAAGACAGTTGCTCCTATTTTCTCGAAGGCCTCTCGTATTTTTGTAGAGCTCAAAACAGTGAGCAATGAACTTTGAAGCTTGGTGGAGGCTTCTGTGGGGATTCCTTGTGCGGCAATAAAACCAATCCATGAAGAATAGCTCCAGTTCTTCAAATCAGCCACCCCTGACTCCCCCACAGTCGGTATATTGGGCAACTTATCAGAGCGCGTAGTGCCCGTCGTTCCAAGGGCCACCAAATTTCCATTGCTGATGTAACCCATGGCATCCCCAATATCGGGCATCAGCATGCTAATTTCACCTGACAGCAAGCCCATCAACGCTGGACCACTTGATTTATACGGCACATGCAATACATCGACACCCGCTTTACTCAACAATGAAGCACTCGAGAACTGCAGCGTGGATCCATTGCCACCACTGCCATACGTGAGTTTGCCCGGATTGGCACGGGCATATGCGACCAATTCAGCCAATGTTTTTGCTGGAACACTGGGATTGACCACCAAAACTCGGGTGTTTTCCATACCATTGGCCAACATGACAAAATCTTTAATCGGATCATATCCAATCGACTTGTCTATTGCAGGGTTGATGGTCATGGAGGCACCAGAACATGCGGCGAAAGTGTAGCCATCCCGCGGTGAATTGAGCAAAGCTTCAATTCCGATTTTTTGTGATGCGCCAGGCTTATTGATGATCACAATGCGCTGACCTAAAACCCCAGACAATTCATTGACGACCATCCGCGCGGTCAAATCGACTGGCCCACCTGGGGCAGTGGGCACAATCAAGGTCAAAGGCTTGGTGGGGAAGTTTTGAGTCCATGACGTGCCCGAGATGGAGCACAGGACTGCCATGGTCAGTAAACTGAAACATCTAAACCGTCGAAGCTCAGTTAAAAAATTATGCATATAAGCCAATACTATCGGCCAAGCCGAATGAATATTAGTTATTATTTACTCATTTTAAGAATTACACATCAGAGTAAACCCTTGCAATAGAAATTGAGTTCACTTAACTTAGCTCAATACCAATTTCAGTGCTTTCGTGCATAGATTGATATAAATTGGCGAAAGTTCAGAGCCTCAACACTTTAAAATGTTCTCGTGCCTAGTTTAGAGACACTGTCAATTCAGGGCATTGAACAACGCAACTTTATTAAAGCCATACTAACACCATGACTGAGTCCTCAGCAAACAAGTACACCGATCTCAAGTTCATGTGCAAGCAGTGCAACTTATATGGTCAGTTGTTGGTGATTGATGCACCATTTGCCAAAATAAAAGAATTGATCAGTTTTGTAATCTTATTTGTTTTGGGGATTGCTTTAACTGGATTGATTTTTTTGGCAGGATACGAAGTATTCCCCAAACTCTACAAAATATATTCGCTTTTGATTGCCCTCTTGTTGGTCGTCACCATATTTATCATGACCTTATTGGCCTTAATCATGGCCAACACCTTGAGACGAAAAAAACAAACCCAACAATGTACGCGGTGTCAAAGCACGGGACCGTTTGAGTGAAGCTAGATTAGGCCAATCTCAACACCCGCCAGTAATTGTCACTTTATGCAGAAGGATTTGAGACGATCATCTTGCAAGGGTGGCATTGGTAGCGCCGAAAAGAGTGGCCGTGATCAATCTTCACAACCAAGCCAGTCACTTAACAGAGAATGACCAATTCCATAATCTACTAAAAGTTGAAGGCGGGTAAAGACGCCGGATCGAGCTTTGTGAGGAATAGAAATAAATTGTCTTAAAAGCTAAGTAGCTTTTTACAATTTGGCGGAGTGGACGGGACTCGAACCCGCGACCCCCGGCGTGACAGGCCGGTATTCTAACCAACTGAACTACCACTCCGCGTGGCTGCAGGAGTTGTTGGACAACAACTGCAAAACTGGCGACCCTACGGGGATTCGAACCCCGGTACTCACCGTGAAAGGGTGATGTCCTAGGCCTCTAGACGATAGGGTCAAACCTGGAACAAAATTTTTGACTTTTGGTGGA